>JAYTWE010000067.1:0-4583 GCA_043744055.1 Magnetospirillum sp. | reverse complement strand
CGGAACGGCGGTGACAGATGGCCCGCGATGATCGCGCCGGGAAAGCGCGCCGTAATACGCTGTCGTAGCGCTTCAAGAACCTCAGGGCTGGAGCCGAAGAGGAAATGGCGGCATGGCCTGTCGCTCCAGGCCCCGGTGGCGGTCAACAGGGCTTCCATGAAATCAGGGCCATAGACCCGGCCCGCAGCCATGCCGCGCCATCGACCCAACCACACCAGGGGCATGCCGTCAGTGGCCGCCAGATCAGCATTTCCAAGGGCCTGGAACAGGTCGGAATCCGATTGTGCATCCACCAGGCCGTGGGCGCCCACATGACAGATATATCCGCCTCGTCCGGTCCTGATGCGATCCTCCGCCCAGGTCACCGCAGCAGCCAGAGTCGTCAGGTGGATGGGAACGCCCAGGATCTTGGTTTTATTGAATCCGCTCACAAAGCCCCCCGTAATACGGATTGGTAGTGTCCGATCAATTGCCCCATGACCCGATTGGGGGAGAGCCTGTTTAGGTAATCGTTTCGGGCAGCCCGTCCCATCTCCGCCAGACGTTGAGGTGAGGCGAGAAGGGCGCTGGCTTCGCTGCGCCATGCTTCCACATGGTCGGGAGCTAATAACAGCCCCGTCTTCCCGGACTGAACGATTTCCGGTAAGGCGCCCAGGTCGGAGGCCAGTACCGGCACGCCGTGTGACATGGCTTCACCCGCTGCCAGCGGCCATTGCTCGTAGCAGATCGACGGTAAGCACAGCAGGGCGGCATTGGATAGAATGCTTGAGATTTCCTCGCGAGAGCGCCAACCGGTAAAGACGACTTCATCGGAAGCCTGTTCCCGCAATTGAGCGGCCAGGGGGCCGTCTCCCACCACGGTCAGGCGGTGACCCACGCCTCTCCAGGCTTGAATGAGGTTGGAGATGCCCTTTTCGGGGCTGAGACGGCCAATGAACACCGCTCCTGATCGGGGCCGGGACCAAGACGCGGCTTCATTGCCGGGATCGCGGGCGGTATTGGGCTTGACCGTAATCCGCTCGGCTGGAAGCCCTCCGACGATGAAGCGCTGGCGGGCGAAATCCGAACAGGCCAGAAACAAGTTTACATGCTTGCGATAGGTCGCCAAGGCCTGATGCACCAGATTCATGGCGGCGACGGCGGCGCTGACGGCATAACTGTCCCTGTAGCAGCGCCTGACGATGCCCGGCATTTGAAAGGAATGGCCGACACAGTCTTCGCAAGGAGAGCCATGTCGGAACAACAGCCCGTTGAGGCACAAGGAGCGGAAATTGTGAAGAGTCTGGACCACCGGAACGCCCTCGGCCCGGATGGCTGAGTAGATGGAGGGTGATAGGCGGGGAAAGGTGTTGTGGACGTGAACCACATCCGGTCGGCTGCGCCCGATGGCTGCTTTGATCTCGGTCCTTGCGGATCGGGACCAGATGGCGTCCGCCGCCAACAAAAGCCCCGGTCGGGTGTCGTCGATATGGGCATTGTCGACGATGAAGCGTTGGACCTCGCAGCCGCGCTCTTCCAACATCGCCGCTTCGGTGTCAAAGCTTTGATCCTCGCCGCCACGAAGGCGATAGCGGGCGTGAACCATCAGAACTCTCACGGCATCCTCTCGAAGGCTTTGGCATTACTCAATCGCCGGGACGGGGAGATCAGCGCCGCAGCTCGGGCAAGGAAGCGATCGAGCACCGGCCACAAATTCCGCTCCTCGATTTCCCAGGAATGCCCCCACACATGCAGCAATCCACCCCGCGTCATGGCGGTGTCGAGCATCATATCCAGGCGGTCGGACAGATTGGGAGAGCGCGAACAGCGCAAGGCCATTCCCAGGCGGTCACTCCCCATGCCCCACCGGCCCCAATTGCGCAGCAAGGCGGATGCATGGTGTGGGAAAACCTGCATGCTGGTGGGCTGAACATAGGGATCGTCGGATGGCGTCAGCTGAAACATCTCGGTGGTGCGGGCATAAGTGAAGCCGCATTGTCGAACCATATGCTTTGCTCGGGCAATGCCTCGGCCACCGGGATAGCAGAACCCGGTCACCGCCAGCCCAAGGCGCTGTTCCAGGGTGGTTTTCCCCTGCTGGATCTGGCGCAACGCTTCGGAATCACTCAGGGAATCAAGGCGGATATGGTCATGGGTATGCGCCCCGATCTCACTGCCAGAGGCCGCCAACTGGCGCATTTGCCCGGCATCGAGCACGGGGCGCCCTTCACTGTTGGCGATGGGGAGGTAAAAGGTTCCCGCCATGCCGTGGCGGCACAGCATTTCGGCGAGCCGAAGATCCAGCGGATGACCGTCATCCCATGACGTGGTGATGCAAAGATCAGTCATGGCTGGCTCGCACCAGTGCGGCTTCCACCTGCCCGGCATAGCGGGCCATGCTCAGTTGGTCGGCGGTGGCACGGGCTCCGCATCGCAGAGTCTCCCATAAGCCCGGCTCGTCCAGCAACCGGCGAAGTTGCGCGGCGATGGATTGGGCCGTCATGGCTTCGGCTATCAATCCATTGCCGCCATGTTGAACATAATCCACTTCCACACGGTGTTGGCGTCCCGGCCCCAGCACCACCGGCCGATCATGGGCAAAGGCGCTGACCACCGCCAAACCGGCGGCATCCGGCATCACCACCGCGCTTGCCATGGCGAACCACGGAGCCAGCTTTCGGGGGTCGCGCTGTTCTCCCAGCAAATGAACCGGGCAGCCAGTGCTCCGCAGAATCTCCAGCGCGCCGAAATCCTCTCCGCCCCCCACCACCAGCAAGGTGGCTGGATGTCCTGACCGTGCCAGTTCCCAAACCGCTTCGGCCGCCAAGGGGCTGCGCTTGTCTGGGTAAAGGCGACCGATGAACAAGAAAATCGCTTGATCTTGGAGTCCCAGACGGGTCCGCTCGGCTTCTTGGACATGGGATGGAATGGCCGCGCCGCGTCGGATCTCTTCCACATCCAGAGTATTTCCCAACACCACGATGCGATCCTTCGTGACTCCCATGGTTTGGCAGTTGGCGGCCCCGGACTCCGTGTAGGGGGCAAGGGCATCGGCTTGGCGGACCCAGTATCTTCGTATCCATGCCAGCCTGTCGGGAGGAAGGCGGAAGTGCCCGGTCAAGAGAATGCGCGGCGTTCCAAGAAGGCGACGTCGGAGATGAATCAGCCAGTTGGATAGGGTGTAGATGTGTTCCGGCATCAAGACAACATCATGGCCTCCTCGTAGAATACCCCAAGCATTGGTGCACCAGAGGATTCTGTCTCTGCCTCGCGGCCAATAAACATTGATTCCATGACGATGGGCGATGCCCGGTGGGGGCTCCACATCGGGCTCGCCCAGGGGATGGGCGGTGCCGTGATAGACCTCCACGTCCAGAATCTCCCGGTCGGCAAGCTTATTCAGCAAGGCAAGGCGATACCAGGGCAGAACCGGCTCGATCATGGCGACGCGCAGCCGCTCGGAAGTCTTTGCTGTTGGATAAAACGCAGACAGAGTTTCCTTGACCAGATGGAGCCCCAGCCAAAAGGGCCAGCCCACCCCGCCATGGCGGCGGTAGAAGGCCAGGGTCTGACGACGGACAGGGCCAAGCGGCCCGCCAAGGGATGTCAATCGCTGCATCAAGGATCGCTCGCGATCGCGCCATGGAATGGTCCGGTCATTGCTCCGGCAAGTGCCGACAGGGCGAGGCGCCAGCAAGATGGGAATCCCGGCCGCTTTGGCGCGTAGGCCATAATCCGTATCCCCCAAAGGCTGTCCTCCCGAAAAGATCGGGTCATTGGGGCCAAGCTGTTTGATGGCGGAGGCCGGGATCAAGACGCAATTGCCGTTGAAGGTGTCGCAAGCCTGGCTGCGGTCTCCGGCGGCGAAGATGCGGTCGAAGCGGAACGGGTGGCGTCCCGGCCGATGGATATGCCCGCCATAACTGGGTAATCCGGTCTCTGGATCAAGGGTGGAGCCGACCACGACGGGCGGTATGCGTCCCGCGGCGATCTCGGAATCATGCACCGCCACCAGATCGCTTAAGGCGGTCTCCGTCAGCGCCACATCGTCATTCAGCCACAGATGGAAGTCGTAGCTTTCGGACATGGCCGTCCGCTGGGCCAATGTCATGGCTCCATTCCAGTAAAGCTCACCATCGCCGTCCAGCACGCGAACAGCAGGGAAGTCGGATCGAATCGCCGCCCCGGTGCCGTCCGTGCTGCCGTCGTCCACCACAATCACATCCACCCGCAGATTGTCGGGCAGCTGTTGAGTCCGCAGTCGCTCCAAGGCGGCCAAAGTCGTCGTCTTGCGATTGTGGCAGGCCGCCAGAATAGCCAGTCGCCGAGGAGTCATGCCCGTCGCCGAGGAGTCATGATCGTGCCTGGGCCGTGATGGAAGAACGGGCGGCAAGGCTTAGGGCCAATCCGATCAAAGGTGCGCTGTCGTATTGCGGGCTATAGCTGATGGCATAGGTCAGTGACGCGATCAAAATTGCCAACATGGCGGTCAAGATTGCATCGTTTCTCTGGTCCTGACGCCAGAAGAATTGGGACAGCATCAGTCCGAAAGGAGCCAGAAACAGGCCGCATCCCACCAGACCGCTGGTCAGGAACAGCTCGAC
>JAYTWE010000066.1:0-3038 GCA_043744055.1 Magnetospirillum sp. | reverse complement strand
CGGAACGGCTGAGGCAGGTCCTTCACATTACCGGCCAACGACATATCGACAATCCATTCCTGCTCGGCGGCATGGGTCTTGTACAAGCCGGTGGCGGGCGACGCGGCGGCACGACGACCGCAATACGCGGCCCGCTTCGCCTTGATCTCCAGCTCCTCGCAGATGAATTCAATGCGGCGATCCACAAAGAACCACGGCCCCATATTGGCCGGTTCCTCTTGAACCCACAGCAGTTCGGCGTTGGGATAACGAGACAGCTCACGCTTCACCGCATCCTTCGGCCAGGGGTACAGCTGTTCCACCCGGACGATGGCCACATCCTTGATGCCGCGTTTGGTGCGCTCTTCGACCAGATCATAATAGACCTTGCCCGAGCACAGCAGGACACGACGGATCTTGGCATCAGCCACCAGACGTTCCGGCTCACCCAGGACACGCATGAAGCGGGTTCCGGTCAGGAACTGGTCCAGCTTGGACACGCACAACTTGTGACGCAGCAACGACTTCGGGCTCATGATGATGAGCGGCTTACGGTAGTTGCGGCGCAGCTGACGGCGAAGCGCATGGTAGTAATTGGCCGGGGTCGAGATGTTGCAGACCAGCCAGTTATCCTCGGCCGACATCTGGAGGAAACGCTCCCACCGGGCCGAGGAGTGCTCGGGTCCCTGACCTTCATAGCCATGGGGCAGCAACATCACCAGACCCGACATGCGCAGCCACTTGGATTCGCCCGAGTTGATGAACTGGTCGATAATCACCTGGGCGCCGTTGGCGAAATCGCCGAACTGGCCTTCCCAGATCACCAGTGCATTGGGCTCGGCCTGGGAGAACCCGTATTCGAAGCCGAGGACCGCCTCTTCCGAAAGCGGGCTGTCGATGACTTCGAAATGAGCCTGTTGGTCCCGAATGTGATTCAACGGCTCGTAACGGCTTTCATTTTCCTGATCGGTCAGGCGGCAATGGCGCTGTGAAAAGGTACCGCGACCACAATCTTGACCGGACAGGCGGACGGCATTGCCTTCCACCAGCAAAGTGCCGAAGGCCAGAGCCTCGGCAGTGGACCAATCAATGCCTTCGCCGGTATCGACCATGTCTTTCTTGGACTGAAGCTGGCGCTGAACCTTACGATTGACGTTGAAGTCATCCGGGGTCTTGGCCAAGGCGTAGCCCACTTCCTTCAAGACCTTGTCAGAGACACCGGTCTTGTCTTCGCGGAATTCTTCCTCGCCAGCCAGCTGCACCAGCCCCTGCCACTTGCCCTCAAGCCAGTCGGCCTTGTTGACCTTGAAGCTTTTCGCCGCCTGGAACTCGGCTTCCAAAGCATTCTGGAAATCCGAAAAAATGGCATCGGCCTGTTCACGGGTCAACGAACCCTCGTTCACCAGCTTGTCGGCATAAATGGCCCGAGTTGTGGGGTGGCTGGCGATCTTGCGATACATCAGCGGCTGGGTGAAGGCAGGCTCGTCGGATTCGTTATGGCCATGGCGGCGATAGCAAACCATGTCGATCACCACATCGCTTTTGAACTCCTGACGGAATTCGGTGGCGATGCGGGCGATGTGAACCACCGCTTCGGGATCATCGGCGTTGACGTGGAACACCGGAGCCTGATGCCCCTTCGCCACGTCCGATGAATACGGACCCGACCGCGAATATTGCGGCGCGGTGGTGAAGCCGATCTGATTGTTGATGATGATATGCATGGTGCCGCCGGTGGCGTAACCATGCAGCTGGGACAGCAGCAGAGTCTCGGGGACCACGCCCTGACCGGCGAAAGCGGCATCGCCGTGCAAGATGATACCCATGACCTTGGACCGCTCGGTGTCGTTCTTCTGGCTCTGCTTGGCGCGAACCTTACCGACGACCACCGGACCGACCACTTCCAGATGGGACGGGTTGGGCATCAGGGACAAGTGAACGATCTGGCCGTCAAAGTCGCGGTCAGCCGAGGTTCCCAGGTGATACTTCACATCACCGGACCCCTGAACATCTTCCGGGTTGGCGGCGTTGCCCTGGAATTCCGAGAAGATGGCCTGGTAGGGCTTCTTCATGAAATTGGCCAAGATATTGAGGCGGCCGCGATGGGCCATGCCCAAGACAACTTCTTCCATGCCCAGCTGGCTGCCGCGCTTCAAAATCTGTTCCAAGGCGGGAACCACCGTCTCGCCGCCTTCCAGACCGAACCGCTTGGTGCCGGTATATTTCAGCTGCAAGAAGCGCTCGAAACCCTCGGCCTCGGTCAAGCGCTCCAAGATGGCTTGCTTGCCACGCGCCGTGAAATCCGTGCGGTTGTGGATGGATTCAATACGCTTTTGAATCCAGGCTTTCTGATCGGGATGCTGGATATGCATGAATTCCACACCGATGGAGCCGCAATAGGTCTCCTGAACGATGCGGATGATGTCGCGCAGCTTGGCGGTTTCCAGCCCCAGCACGAAGTCGATGAAAATCTCGCGATCAAGATCCGCATCGGTGAAACCATAAGTGCGGTAATCCAGTTCGGGATGCGGCTCGATCTTGGCCAGACCCAACGGGTCCAAGGCCGCTTGCAAATGTCCGCGCACCCGGTACGAACGGATCATCATCAAGGCGCGAATGGAATCCAGCTGCGCCTGACGGATTTCCGCAGGGCTGGTCCCAACGGCGGGCTTACCGGCCTTCTTGGCGGCGGCAGCGGCGGCGGCGGCGACTTCGGGATCAATGGCGCCGATGACCTTCAGGTCGCGGCGGGCTCCTTCGGTTCCCTTGAAGTCCTGCGCAAGGGCGCTACCTTCGTCCTTCAACTCCTGAAAAAAAGATATCCAGGACGAATCAACGGAATTGGGATTGTCGAGATAGCGGGCATAAAGCTCCGCGATGAAGACGGCGTTGCCGCCGGACAGGAATGACGTTTCGTCGATCTGCTTTGTCATTGTCGGTCGACGCGAGTTCTAGCCCGCGTCCCTTTCTATTCAGGCCGGAGCGGCGCCACCGGGTGCCGCACTTCTGACGGCGCAAACACCTGATCTCAGTTCCCCCTCCCTGAAGGGGATCGGTGG
>JAYTWE010000065.1:0-12028 GCA_043744055.1 Magnetospirillum sp. | reverse complement strand
ATTCGACCATGTCATCTTCGATACGGCCCCGACAGGCCATACGCTGCGCCTGTTGACCCTGCCATCGGCCTGGACCGAGTTCATCGCGTCGTCCACCGGCGGAGCCTCCTGCCTGGGGCCATTGGCGGGTCTTGAGAAGCAAAAGACGCTTTATGCCGCCACCGTCGCTCAACTGGCTGATCCCAAGGCCACCACCTTGGTCCTGGTCAGCCGTCCTGAGCGCTCGGCCCTGCGTGAAGCGGAACGGACCAGAGGCGAACTGGCCGAACTGGGCGTCAGCAATCTGCGCCTCGCCCTCAACGGAATCTTCATCGCCGCCACACCGGGCGACGCTATCGCCGATGCCATGACGGCGCGCGGCCGTGACGCTGTTGCAAGTATGCCGACCGGTTTGGCTCGACTGCCCCGCACCGATACACCGTTTCTGCCCAAGGGAACCGTCGGCCTCGGCTCGCTCCGGGCCATGGGGCAGACAGAGGCTGCGCCGCCACTCCCATTCGAGCCCATGCCCCGGATCGCCCTTCCCGGTGGCTTAGAGGCTCTGGTGGCCGAGATCGCGGCAAGCGGTCATGGCGTGGTGATGACCATGGGCAAGGGCGGCGTGGGCAAGACCAGCATTGCCGCCGCGATCGCTGTTGCCCTGGCACGGCAAGGCTATCTCGTCACGCTGTCAACCACCGACCCCGCCGCCCATGTGCAAGATGCGGTCGAGGGCAAGGTTCCTGGCCTGACCGTCACCCGCATCGACCCGGAACAAGAAGTGGCCCATTACCGCGACGAGGTTCTGGCCAAGGCGGGAGGCGGTCTCGATGGAGCTGGCCGCGCCATGCTCGAAGAGGATCTGCGCTCGCCCTGTACCGAGGAAATCGCGGTGTTCCGCTCCTTTTCCCGTACAGTGGATGAAGGTAAGAATCGGTTCGTGATTCTGGACACGGCTCCCACCGGCCACACCATTTTGCTGCTGGACGCCGCCGAGGCCTATCACCGGGAAGTGCTGCGCACCCAGGCCGAGATGCCCGACGCGGTACGCTCGCTACTGCCCCGGCTGCGCGATCCGGCCTTCACCAAGACCATCATCGTTACTCTGGCCGAGGCGACTCCCGTGCACGAAGCCGAACGGCTACAGGCCGATCTGGCCCGTGCCGGTATCACGCCCTTTGCCTGGATCATCAACCAAAGTCTATTGGCGAGCGGGACCAAAGACCCCTTACTGGCCCAGCGCGGCGCCTACGAAGTGCCCTTCATCGAACGGGTGACCACGGCTCTGTCATCGCGGACCACCCTTATCTCGTGGGGCGCCTGAACAACAGAGCGTGTGAACGCGAAACGCTTTAGCCCGCCGATCTCAAGTCGGCGATGCCGTCGCGGGCCAACTGGTCGGCACGCTCGTTCTCCACGTGACCCGCATGGCCCTTGACCCAGTGCCACGCGACCTTATGACGGGACACCGCCTCGTCCAAAAGCTGCCACAGATCGACATTCTTGACCGGGCTCCTGTCTGCGGTTTTCCAGCCGCGCGCTTTCCAGCCCTTCAACCACTCGGTCATGCCCTTCATGACATATTGGCTGTCGGTGTAGATATCCACCGCGCAGGGTCGGGTCAGCGTCCTTAATGCCTCCAGCACCGCCATCATTTCCATGCGGTTGTTGGTGGTGGCGGGGTCGCCGCCTTTCAGCTCTTTCTCGACGCCGCGAAAACGCAAGATCGCCCCCCAGCCGCCAGGGCCGGGATTACCGCTGCACGCGCCATCGGTGAAGATTTCCACCGAATCGGCTTGGCTTACGTGGTTTTGGCTGGGAGCGCTCATTCGATACCGTATTCGCCAGGGCCGGACACACCTTGGTGGAACACCAGCTTGCGGTAATACTCCAAGGGGTCCTTGCGCTTGACGAAGGCTCCCACCGGGGTGTTCAGCCAGTCATAGGTCCGAGTCAGCAAGAAGCGCATGGCCGCGCCACGCGCCAGCAGCGGCAGAGCATCCAACTCGTCGGCCGATAGCGGCCGCACCCGGCGATAACCGTTCAGCATCAGCCGCGCCTTGGTGGCGTTGAAGGCTCCATCCACCTCGAAGCACCAAGCGTTCAGGCAAATGGCGATGTCATAAGCCATCACATCGGTGCAGGCGAAATAGAAGTCGATCAGACCCGACATTTTATCGGCGAGGAAAAAGACATTGTCGGGAAACAGATCGGCGTGAATCAAACCCACCGGCAAGCTCTTCGGCCAGTTGACCTCCAGATAATCCAGCTCAGTTGCGATCAGGTCGGCCAGATCATCCTTGATCTCGGCAGCACGGGGGCGAATGGCCTCGAACAGGCCGCGCCAGCCTTCCACCGACAGATTATTGCGCCGGGTCAGGGGGAAATCCGCCCCTTTCAGGTGCATTTCGGCCATGGCTGACCCAAGCTCGGCGCAATGAGTCAGTCCGATCCGGCGGTGCCACACTCCCTTGAGAAAACTGACCAGCGCCGCCGGGCGGCCACACAGGGTCCGCAAAATCTGACCGTCGCGGCCATGGATCGGCGAGGGGCAGGCCAAGCCGCGAGCCGCCAGATGCTCCATCAAACCAATGAAGAACGGCAGCTCTTCCGGGTTCACCCGCCGCTCATAGAGGGTCAGGATATAGGTGTCGCGGTCGGTCTGAAGCAGGTAGTTGGTATTCTCCACGCCTTCGGCGATGCCCTTGCAGGACACCACCGCGCCGATATCGTACTCGGCGACGAACTCTTCCAGCTCGTCGTCGGAAACCTCGGTATAGACCGCCATTCCCTGAAAACCCTATTCCACGTGGGATCGGCGGAAGGTACGACGTTTCGTTTCCCGATACCAGCGGTGAAGGTAGGTGCCCCGCTTGGGCTGCCTTATTCCGACAACGCCTGCGGCAGCTTGAAAGTGACGGTCTCGGTCGTGACGCGGACCTCCTCGATGGTGACGTCAAAGCGCTCGCGCGCTGCCGCCACCACTTCCTCCACCAAGATTTCCGGGGCCGAAGCTCCGGCGGTAATGCCCAAACGATTGACGCCATCCAACAGGCTCCAATCCACCTCGGCGGCCCGCTGCACCAGCACCGATTTAGCGCATCCGGCCCGAGCCGCCACCTCCACCAGACGAGACGAATTAGAGGAATTGGGCGAGCCGATCACCATCAGCGCCTCGCAATGGGGCGCGATGGTCTTGACCGCCGCCTGCCGATTGGTGGTGGCGTAACAGATATCCTCACGCTTCGGCCCCACCATGTCGGGGAAACGGCGGTTCAACACGTCGATCACGGCGGCGGCGTCATCCACCGAAAGAGTGGTCTGAGTGATATAGGCCAGCATGGAGGGGTCGATAGGCTGCACCGCCTCGGCCTCGGCGGGCGTCCCCACCAGCAGAACCGCGCCATCGGGGACTTGACCGATGGTCCCGATGACCTCGGGATGACCAGCATGGCCGATCATGATGATCTGACGGCCCATGTCGTGGTGCAGCTCGGCCTCGCGGTGAACCTTGGTCACCAGCGGACAGGTGGCGTCCAGCGAAGTCAGGCCGCGACGGTCCGCCTCGGTGGGAACGGTCTTGGGCACGCCATGAGCCGAGAACACCACGGCGGCGCCATCGGGAACCTCGTCCAGCTCCTCGACAAAGACAGCGCCCTTCTGAGCCAGGGATTCCACCACGAAGCGGTTATGAACGATCTCGTGCCGCACAAAGACCGGGGCCTGATACTTCTCCAACGCCTTCTCGACGATATGGATGGCGCGATCGACACCGGCGCAGAACCCGCGAGGGCTGGCAAGCACCAGAGTAAGGGGGCGTTTGGCGGGAACGGAAGATGTGGTCACAAGCAATACCTCTTATGGGCTTGGCTGGCGGCTTGTGCCGCGTCGCAGCCTTCTCTAAAGTTAGGGGGACACGTTTAGCAGATGTTGCCCCGTCGAAGGAAGAATGGCATGAGCGATTTCGCCAACCCGCTGAAACGCCTTGCGGTCACACCCTTATTATCCAGGATTTCCATGCCCCAGCGCTTTCCCCGTCTTATCGCACTCGCCCTGATGGCGCCCATCGCCCTGGCGGGCTGCGAAGGCTTCAACCTTCTCGATCCGAAGAAGAAGGCGCCACCGCCCTGCCCACCCATCTATATCCTGTCCGACGCCGCCAAGGTCACCAAGTTCCGTCCTGGTCAGGGCCATGATCTGACTGATGTGGAATTGGAGGCGGAGATCGTCGGTTTCAAGGGCGAATGCAGCTATGGCGAAAAAGGCGCGCTCGTCGAAATGCGCGTCAGCTTCGATGTCACCCGTGGTCCGGCCAGCACCAGCCGCGAAGCCGAACTGTCTTATTTCATCGCCATTCCCAAATTCTATCCCAACCCGGACGCCAAAGCCGTCTTCACCGTCCCGGTGACGTTTCCCGCAGGGATGAACCAGGCGCGGACCACCGATGACGATGTGGTGATGCGGCTTCCGGTCAAGAACAAGGAAATCATCAACGACTACGAAATCTACCTGGGTTTCCAGATGTCTCCCGAGGAGCTGGAGATCAACCGCAGAACAAAGCGATAGAGATCGACTCTCGTTGACTCCGCCGCCGCGCTGGCTAAGATGACGGCCTCATACAGATGATCCCCGTGGGAGAGATCGCGAAGTCCATCACCGGACCCAAGCGACGCCGAAGGAGCAACCGCCCCTGGAAACTCTCAGGCAAAAGGACCGCGGGGGGATGAAACTCTGGAAAGCGCGCCGATAGGCCCCAAGGGGTAGGTCGGCCCACCGACGATGTAAGCCGCCTTTGCCCGTCACAAGGCAAGGCGGTGAATCTTTCAGGTTCCAAGGACAGAGGGGGGCAAACCGGACAACGCCACAGCCGCGTCCGACGCCCTTTGACCTTAAGCGGACAAATCTCCGCGAAGGAGGAACCCGGTGACCGATTCTGATGCCCCGTTGCTGACCGTGCCGCTGGACGCCCTGCACCGCCAATTGGGGGGCAAGATGGTTCCCTTCGCCGGCTATTCCATGCCGGTGCAATACCCGGCCGGTGTGATGACCGAGCACCTGCACACCCGCGCCGAGGCAGGGCTGTTCGATGTCTCCCATATGGGGCAGGTGGAGATCACTGGCGTCGATTGCGCCCGCTGGCTGGAAACCCTGGTTCCCGGCGATATCGTGGGACTTGGCATCGGCAAGACCCGCTACACCGTCTTCACCAATGACATGGGCGGCATCCAAGACGACCTGATGGTCAGCAAGCTGGGTGAAGACCATCTCTTCCTCGTCATCAACGCCGCCTGCAAACATGCCGACTTCGCCCATATGAAGGCCGCGATCGGCGACAAGGTCCAGATGCGCATGATCGAGGACCGCGCCCTGGTGGCGCTGCAAGGCCCCAAGGCCGCCGAGTCTCTGACCAAGCTGGCCCCCGACGCCGCCGCCATGACCTTCATGACCATCCGCGAGATCACCATCGGCGGCATTGTCTGCCTTGCCACCCGGTCGGGCTATACCGGCGAGGACGGTTGGGAGATTTCCATCCCCACCGACCGCGCCGAGAACTTGGTCCGCCAGCTGCTGGCCCTGCCCGGCGTGATGCCCGCCGGTCTGGGGGCTCGCGATAGTTTGCGCCTGGAAGCCGGGCTCTGCCTCTATGGCTCCGATATCGACACCACCACCACCCCGGTGGAGGCCAATCTATCGTGGATTTTAGGCAAACGCCGCCGGGCCGAGGGCGGCTTCCCCGGTGCCGCAATCATTCAGGCACAGCTGGCCGAAGGGCCGTCGCGCCTTCGGGTCGGCATCCAGCCGCTGGGCCGCGCACCGGCTCGCGCCCATACCGAAATCACCGACGAAGCGGGCAAAAGCCTGGGCGAAATCTGTTCCGGCGGCTTCGGCCCGTCGGCGGATCGCCCGGTGGCCATGGGCTATGTCCCCAAGGCTTTTTCCGCCATCGGCACCAAGATCAAGCTGGTGGTTCGCGGCAAGGCGCTGGACGCCGAAGTCGTGGCGCTGCCATTCGTATCTCATCGTTATTTCAAGGGCTGAGGGGAGTTCCATTCCATGAGCGACATGCGTTTCACCAAGGATCACGAGTGGATCAAGATCGAGGGCGATACCGGTACTGTCGGCATCTCCGACTATGCCCAACATGCCTTGGGTGATGTGGTTTTCGTCGAGGTTCCCGAGCCCGGCCGTCTGCTCGCCAAGGGCGATGAAGTCGCCGTGGTGGAATCGGTCAAGGCCGCATCGGAAGTCTATTCCCCGGTCTCCGGCACGGTCATCAAAGGCAACGCCGCCATCGTCAACCAGCCCGGTCTGGTCAACGAAGCCGCCGAGGACGGGGCCTGGTTCTTCACCATCACGCTGTCCGATCTGTCGGAACTGACCCAGTTGATGGACCGCGCCGCCTATGATGCCTATCTGAAGACGCTGGAATAGGACTTCACCTCCCATGCGCTATCTGCCGCTGACCGACTCCGACCGCCGCACCATGCTGGCGGCTATCGGGGCAAAAGACGTGGATTCCTTGTTCCGCGACGTCCCCGCCGCCGCCCGCTTGACTGAGCCGCTGCCCCTTCCCCGCCATCAGAGCGAATTGGACGTGGAACGTGCTTTCACGCGCATGGCCGGAAAAAATCTGTCGGCCGGTTGCGCTCCGTTTTTCATCGGAGCCGGAATCTACCGCCACCATATCCCGGCGGCGGTGGATCAGCTGTTACTGCGCGGCGAGTTCCTGACCGCCTATACGCCGTATCAGCCCGAGGTCAGTCAGGGCACGCTTCAGGTCTTGTTCGAGTTCCAGACCCAGGTGGCCATGATAACCGGCATGGATGTGGCCAACGCCTCCATGTATGACGGAGCCACCGCCACCGCCGAAGCCGCCATCATGGCGTGCCGCATCACCAAGCGGAACAAGGTGATCTTGTCGGGCTCGCTGCATCCTCACTACGCCGAGACCACCGAGACCTCGCTGCGCTACACCGAGATGGACGCGGAATTGTTGCCGCCTGATCCGCTGGGTTTCGAGGACCTGCTGGGCCGGGTCGATTCCCAGACCGCCTGTGTCGTCGTGCAAAACCCCGGCTTCTTCGGCGGCATGCGCGATCTGCGCATCCTGGCCGATCTCTGCCATGAAGCGGGCGCTTTGCTGGTGGTCATGGTGGCCGAGCCCACCAGCCTGGGCCTGTTCGACTCGCCTGGCGCCATGGGGGCCGATATCGTGGTCTGTGAAGGCCAAAGCTTAGGGATGGGCATGAATTTCGGCGGCCCCGGCTTAGGGCTTTTCGCCACCCGCGATAAATATGTCCGCCAGATGCCCGGCCGCCTCGCCGGTCAGACCGTGGATGTGGACGGCAAACGCGGCTGGGTGCTGACCCTGTCAACGCGCGAGCAGCATATCCGCCGCGAGAAGGCCACCAGCAATATCTGCACCAATTCCGGCCTGTGCGCCTTGGCCTTCTCCATCCATCTGACCCTGCTGGGCGGAACCGGCTTTGCCCAACTGGCCGAGGTCAACCACGCCAATGCGGTCAAGCTGGAACAGAAGCTGGCGACGGTGAAGGGCATCCGAATCCTACCGCAAAGCTATTACAACGAATTCGCCGTACATCTGGGCGACGAGGCAAAGGCCGCCGAAGTGGTGGATAAGCTGGCGGATAAAGGCATCCTAGCCGGTGTTCCAGCGTCCCGCTTCTACCCCACCTGGCCGGAACTGGCCCCGGTCCTGATCCTGGCCGTCACCGAGACCAATACCGATGACGATATGGACCGCCTTGTGGTGGCCTTGAAGGAGGTCGTGTGATGAGCAAACGGAACGAAGCGACTAGGCCCAAAGGGCCGCGCCGCTCGTGCGGCGTGAGGCAAGGGATTCGGAGAATCCCGCCCGCCGATTGAGGGTCTCGTTGATCGGAACCGATCAACGAGACTTTGGTATAAGCACCGCTGCGCCACCGGACTGGTCGTCCAGTCCGGTGGCATTTCGGCGCAAGGAAAAAAGGGGATCGGTCCATGTTCCTGACCATCGACAAGCTTGACGTCAAAGGCAAACGGGTGCTGGTGCGCGCCGACCTCAATGTTCCTGCGAAGGACGGCAAGGTCACCGATACCACTCGTATCGACCGCTCGGCCGCTACGCTCATCGAGCTGGCGGCCAAGGGAGCCAAGGTCATCGTTCTCACCCATTTCGGTCGTCCGAAGGGGCGTGAGGACAAGTATTCTCAGAAGCTCCTGGTTGATCCTCTGTCCAAGGCGGTGGGCAAGCCGGTGGCTTGGGCCGACGACTGCATCGGGCCGGATGCGGAAAAGGTCATCGCGTCCATGAAGGACGGCGATATCGCCCTTCTGGAAAATGTCCGCTTCCATCTTGAAGAAGAGAAGAACGACTTCGGTTTCGCCAAGGCCCTGGCGGCGCTGGGTGATATCTATGTCAACGACGCCTTTTCCACCGCGCATCGCGCTCATGCTTCCACCGAAGGTCTGGCCCATATGCTACCTGCTGCCGCCGGTCGCCTGATGCAGGCCGAACTGGAAGCCTTGGGCAAGGCGCTGGAACACCCGGAAAAGCCGGTTGCCGCCATCGTCGGCGGCGCCAAGGTCTCGACCAAGCTGGAATTGCTGGGCAATCTGGTCAGCCGGGTGGACTATCTGATTATCGGTGGCGGCATGGCCAACACCTTCTTGTTCGCCCAAGGCAAGCAGGTCGGTAAGTCGCTGTGTGAAAAGGACATGGCCGATACGGCGCGTGAGATTTTGGAAAAGGCCAAGGCCGCCCATTGCCACATCGTCTTGCCGGTGGATGCGGTGGTTGCGGCTGAATTTGCTGAAAATGCTCCGAGTAAGGTGGTGTCGGTGGATTCTGTTCCGGCCGATATGATGATTTTGGATGCAGGTCCTGCTTCGATCGAGACGATTATTGATCGTCTGGGCGGCTGCAAGACCTTGGTGTGGAACGGTCCTTTCGGCGCGTTCGAGATCAAGCCGTTCGACGCTGCCACCAATGCCGTGGCTCAATGGGCGGCGGAGCGGACCAAGCAGGGTAAGCTGCTGACGGTGGCGGGGGGCGGCGATACCGTTTCCGCTTTGGCCAAGGCCGGAGTGGAGGACAAGTTCTCGTATGTCTCCACCGCTGGTGGTGCTTTTCTGGAATGGCTGGAAGGCAAGGAATTGCCCGGCGTGGCGGCTTTGCGCATCATCCCGGCCAAGGCTGGCGGCGGCTGTGGCTGCGGCAGTGGCGGCGGTGGTGGCGGCTGTCACTGATCCTCAGATCACGTGAAGACCAGAAAGAATGAAGGGCTCTGCCCTTCACCCGCAAGGGACTGCTCGCTGCGCTCGTCCTTCGGACCGCCTAGTGGCGTCGTTTGCCTTGATGAGGCAGCACCGGTCCCTTGACCCATTCCTATTAAATCAATGGGATCAAAGGGCCTCGGCCCTTTGCGGGCGTGGGCGGAGCCCACAGTCTTCATCGGGACGTTTTCGAGTTTCCAGGGCGACGGAGTTATAGACTCATGAAAGTTCACTTCATCGGAGCCGGGCCGGGTGCCCCCGATCTGATTACCGTGCGCGGCCTGAGGTTGATCCAGGCCTGTCCGGTGGTTCTGTATGCCGGATCGCTGGTGCCGATGGAAATTGTGGCCGAGGCGGGAAAAGATGCCCGTGTGGTGGACACCGCGCCGCTGGATCTGGATCAGATCATTGCCGAGATGCAGGCCGCCAGCGTCAAGGGCCATGACGTGGCCCGCGTCCATTCCGGCGATCCGTCCCTTTATGGCGCTATTGCCGAGCAGATGCGTCGGTTGGATGCTTTGGGCATCGCCTATGATGTGACGCCCGGCGTTCCAGCCTTCGCCGCCGCCGCTGCCGCCCTGTCCACCGAACTGACCTTGCCTGATATCAGCCAGACGGTGATTCTGACTCGAACTTCGGTTCGTTCGTCGGCCATGCCCAATAATGAAGACCTTGCCACTTTGGGTAAGAGCGGAGCCACCTTGGCCATTCACCTGTCGGTCTCCAATCTGGCCCATGTGGTCAAGGAGTTGAGCCCCCTTTACGGCGAGGATTGCCCGGTGGTGGTGGCTTTCCGGGTGGGTTGGCCGGACCAAAGCTTCATCCGGGGCTGCCTGAGCGACATCCGCGACAAGGTAAAGGCGGCGGGCCTAACCCGCACCGCCCTGATTTTGGTGGGGCGCGTGCTGGGCGAGGGAGCCGCCTTCACCGATTCACGGCTTTACGCGGCGGACCATACCCATGTGCTGCGGCCAGGGAAGGCGTAGGACCGCCGAGCGGGTCAGGGCGGCAGCCCGTCGCGAAGCGAGACGCGACGGAACCACTCCACCGCCGCCTCGATACTTTCGACAGTGTCGCCTGGGGGCGGTACGGGGCGGCGGATCATCAGGACGGGAAGCCCCAAAGCCCGCGCCGCCGCGATCTTGGCGTAAGTGGCGGAGCCTCCCGAGGCTTTGGTGACGAGGATGTCGATGGCGTGGTCTCGCATCACCGCCTGTTCGGCTTCGGTGGAGAAGGGAGGGCGGCCGGTAATGGTAGCGTAGTCGGTTAACGGCAAGCTGCCGTCTTTTAGCAGCCGGACGAGAAACCACACGTCACTCACGGCGGCGAAGGCCGCGACCTCTCCCGCTCCCACGGTCAGGAAGGCCCTCTTGCCCAGGTGGGGGAGCAGACTTGCCGCCTCGACCGTGTTGGCGGCTTCGATCCAATGGTCGCCGGGCTGCTTTATCCATTCCGGCCGCCGTAAGACAAGGCGGGGAAGCCCGATTACGCGACAGGCGGTTTCGGCGTGGGCCGAGATGCGGGCCGCGAAAGGATGGGTGGCGTCGATGACCGCATCCATGGATTCGGCTCGCAGATAGCCTTCCAGTCCTTGGGCTCCGCCGAATCCTCCCACCCGCACCTGTCCGGGCAAGTGGGGAATGCCCGCCCGTCCCGCCAGGGATGAGGTGATTTCGGCCAGCCCGGTCAGGGCATGGGCCAGGGCGGCGGCCTCGCTGGTGCCGCCGAGGATGAGAAGCTTAACCACTTTTCCCCACGACCTTGCCCGCCCGGTCGATGGCAATGACCGAGACTTCGGTTCCACCTGAGAGCACCGCCAGGGCGGCTTCGCGTGCCCGCAGCGCCACCCGGTCGCCCAGGGGTAGGTCTTGAGCGAGACTCAGGGCTTGGGCTGCCGATCCACAGTGCCGTGCTGCTTCAACAAGAGACGGAGCCGCACCCAATTCCGCCAGCATCCGGGCCAGGGCCAAGGTGTCCACCTGGGAGGCGCTGGAATGGAGGTCAAGATGGCCCGCCGCCAGCTTGGCCAGTTTGGCGAAGCCGCCCACCAGAGTCAGGTGCTTCACCGGGGCGCGGCGGAGATATTTCAACAGCCCTCCCGCCATGTCTCCCATGTCGATGATGGCTTGGTCGGCCAAGCCCAGCAGGTGTCGCGCGGTGGCTTCCGAGGTCTTGCCGGTGACTCCGGCCACATGGGTCAAGCCCATGGCGCGGGCCACGTCGATGCCGCGATGGATGGAATGGACCCAGGCGGAGCAGGAATAGGGAATCACGATTCCGGTGGTTCCCAGGATAGACAGCCCGCCCCGGATGCCCAGTCTGCCGTTCAAGGTCTTTTCCGCCAAAGCTTCGCCGCCGGGGATGGAAATGGTCACGATCACATCGGCGGGGCCTAAATTGTCGGCGATCTGCTGGCGTGGTCCCGGATTGATGGCGGGTTCGCCGGGAGGAATGGGCAGTCCTGGCAGGGTGACGGTTCCCACTCCTTCTCCGGCGCGGAACAAGATGCCAGATCCAGGGGGGGCAGGCTCCACCATGGCGATGATCTCGGCTCCGTGGGTGACATCGGGATCGTCACCGGCATCCTTGATGATGCCCGCTATGGCGCGGCCGGGCTCTAGGCTGCGGCGCGATAAGGCAAAGGCGGGTGTCTCCCCCCGAGGCAGGGTGATGGTGACGGGATCAGGAAAGCCTTCGCCTCTCAGTGCGGCAAGCGCTGCCTTGGCGGCGGCGCAGGCGCAGGCTCCGGTGGTCCATCCCTTGCGAAGCGGTG
>JAYTWE010000064.1:0-2279 GCA_043744055.1 Magnetospirillum sp. | reverse complement strand
GAACTTCCAATCGCCGGTGTGAATCACCGTTCCCGCTTTGGTTCGAATGGCGAGAGTATTCGGTTCGGGGATGGAATGGGTCATGGAGATCATTTCGATCTCAAAAGGACCGACCTTGAAGCGGGAGCCCGGCGCAACTACGGTGAGAGGCACTTCATTGTGAATACCGGCCTCATGCAGCTTCCCCTTCAGCAGGGATGCGGTGAACGGTGTCGCCCAAATGGGACAGCGAAGCCGCTTCCACAGATGCCCCACCGCCCCGAGATGGTCTTCATGACCATGGGTCAGGACCAGGCCGATCAGCTTGTCCGCCCGCTCCTCAATCCAGGCCGGGTCGGCCATGATCACATCAACCATGGGCATGGAATCGTCACCAAACGAAACCCCCAGATCCACCATCAGCCACTTCCCATCGCAGCCGTAGAGCGACAGATTCATACCGATCTCGCCGACTCCGCCCAAAGGCAGATAGTAAAGCTCGGTACCGTCCTCGGGCTGGGTCATTCTTTGGTCAATCCACAATTCCTACGGTGAATCTCCAACAATCCCCGCAAGGTCAAATCCGCATCCAGCGCATTGATGGCCTTGGTGGCGTCGGCGAAAAGCGGTGCAAGACCGCCGGTTGCAACCACATACATGTCGGAGCCGAACTCCTCCTTGATGCGGCTGACGAGGCCTTCGATCAGCCCCAGATAACCCCAAAAAATCCCCGATTGCATGGCGGGAACCGTAGCACGCCCGATGACCTGTTTCGGACGCCCGATGGCGACGCGCGGAAGTTTAGCCGCCGCAGCATGCAATGCCTCTAGCGACAAATTGATGCCGGGCGCAATGGCGCCGCCACAGTAATTGCCTTCTCCGTCGACCACATCGAACGTCGTGGCGGTGCCAAAGTCGATGACGATCAGCGGCCCCTTATAGCACTTATGTGCCGCCACCGCGTTTACAAGACGGTCAGCGCCGACCTCTTCCGGGCGATCCAGCAAGATGGATAGCCCCAAATCAACACCATCATCGCCCACCACCAGCGGTTCGCAGCGGAAATAGCGCCGACATAGCGTTTTCAGCCCAAACACCATGGCCGGAACCACCGAAGCGACGATGGCCGCCGTGATATCCAGCCGGTTCAGCCCCTCGATGGTCAGCAACTGAGTCAGCCACACCCCCAATTCATCGGCGGTCCGTTCTGAATCGGTGGAAGCCCGCCATTCACCACGTAAAATATCGCCGTCATAAACCGCGAAGACGATATTGGTGTTCCCTGAATCGATGGCCAACAGCATGGGACCAACTCCTACCCTGGAAAATAGACATCGCCCGCTAAGACCCTGCGTGAACCAGAAGCGCCTTGATCCAAGATCAGAGCGCCATCCTCGTCCAGTCCGGCAAACAAACCGGTCAGGGTTTCAGCCTCAAGGCGAATGACGGCTTGCTCACCCACCCCCTTAGCCCGGTCCAGCCAAGCCCTACGAATGGGCGCGAAGCCTTCCTCACGCCATACGTTCAACCATGGACCGAAACGGGCGCAAAAAGCCGACAACACGGCAGAAGCATCGCCTTCCCAGCCCAAATGCGCCAGTGCAATCGCCGCATGAAGGGTTTCCCCCGGTGGCGGGGCGCACTCCACATTGACGCCGAATCCCAGGATCAGCCAACCATCGCCAGATGTCTCCAGCAGCATTCCGGCAATTTTCTTGCCATTTACCAGAACATCATTGGGCCATTTACAACGGGTCTCAGCCTTAGGCACCAGACCGTTCAAAGCATCGACCAAAGCCACAGCCGCCACGAATCCAACCTGAGCCGATTCCGCTAGGCTCCGGTCCAGGCGAATCAAAACTGATGCATGAAGATTGCCCGGTGGACTCTGCCACACCCGCCCGCGACGCCCACGGCCGGAATTTTGACTTTCCGCTGTGACCACCAAAAGATCGGCGGCGGCACCTTCCGATGCCAGCCGCCTCGCTTCATCATTGGTGCTGCCGACGCTGCCCAGCCCGATCAGGCGGAACGGCGCCGGCAGTTGCGTCTTACTCATCCCGCGACGGGGAACAGAACCGCAGCCGCAGCCTTGGCCCCGGTCACCAGCGGAGCCGGGACAAAGGTAAAGGCCAGGACAACCAGAGTGCTCACTGCCATGACCAGGGCCATGGAGCGCCCCACCGGACGATCCAGCGGCTCGGCGGCTTCATCGAAATAGATGATCTTGATGACACGCAGATAGTAGAAAGCGCTGACCACCGATGACACCAAGCCCAGGATGGACAGGGTGTAAAGCT
>JAYTWE010000063.1:0-5654 GCA_043744055.1 Magnetospirillum sp. | reverse complement strand
CTCATCGACAGAACTGATACCTATGATTCATTGGACCAGAAGCGACTGGCTGAGGGAGCTGCCGCAATCCTCAATGAGATCAAGCAGGCCGCCTCTGCCAGTCTGTCGCGCGGATTGCTGTTCGAGGTCTATTCCATCACGGACCGGCCGGGCAATCTCTCCGCCGAGTGGAGCACTTGCGTCCCAGCCTGCCCGATCATCGATGATAAGGAAGATTGCAGCGACGTCTTATTGCAGCGTGATCGCCGCGTCTTCGATGCATCGTTTAAGCAGCGCTTCACTCCGTTTGTCAGTGATCCCGCCGTTACTCCTGCCTCCGAGATCCTTCGAACCCTCTTCCTGCTCTCGACAGAGCTAGAGGGGAAGCGAGTTTCACGAATGATCGTTTTTAGTGATCTCATCGAGTACTCCAACTTGAATAAACGTGTGTCCGAGTTCTCGAAGGTAGACGCTAAAGAACTGAGGGCGACGGTCACGAAGCGTCAATTGGTTGCGCTTCCAACCTTCAAGACTACCAAAATTACGGTCTTCGGGGCCGGGAAGCGACTGGGGCAGAACAACACGGAGGAATCCGCGAAGCCGCAATTGGTTCTCAGCACCTCGGCAGCCGTGGCATTTCGTGAGTTCTGGCTCGGCTATCTGGGCGATATCGCGCCAAAAGGCTCCGTCAGCATCCGGCAAAACTACGTCGATTGATCCATGGGGAACGGCGGAATGGCGATTTTGAGAAAAAAACGTGGGCTGGTCTGTTTCGTGCTGGAGCCGTTTGTGCGCCTTGACAGCGTAAGGCAGCGCGAGATCGATCTGGTGTTCGAGGAAATCATCGAACCGGCTATCGACGGACATCAGTTCCGTATCATGCGGTCAAGCGATCTGCGGCGCGGTGAGTATGTCACCATCGACCACGAACGCTTGGCGAAGGAAGAGGCGTTGATGATCGCCAACCTGACCCATCGCGACCCGATGGTGTTCTATTGCCTTGCCGCCCGTCTTGCGGCCAGGCCCGATCTGCCGCACCTGATTTTAAACCGGCATGACCAAAATGACCGGAACGGTCAGAATTGCATGATCGAACAGCCCGTCTTGCGCCAGAAGCAAGTATTCTACGAGATCACCCCCGACGCTCAAGCCAATGGCGAGCCCCTTTCCGAGCAGGAGGAAAGAGAAAGCGTCCGACGTAAATTGCACGTCGCCCGCCGCGACCTGACCACCATGGTGGAAAATCTGCTTGATGATGCCCGTTACTCCAAATTGTGGGGCGAGGACGATCCAGGTTCACCCGGTGGAGCGGCAGCACCGCAACCGGTGCCACCCTCGCCAAACACTCCCCTGCCCCCGGCGACATCCCAGGAACTGGTGGACTCGTTGGTGCACGCCTTGGTGAAATCATCTGGCCAGAATGCTAACACCCGTGAAATGGGTGCGCTCGGCAATATCACCTCGGGTCTGTTTCGTGCCATGAACAGCTGGCCCAACGGGGGAGGTTGATGTCAAATGCATCAACAACAACACCGTCTGATAAAAAACAGGAAAACAACGGCGGAGGGGGCTGGAAGGGCTTCGTCGAATTCATCCCCACCTTAATCGTCCTTGTTGTCTCCGGCCTTGCCATCTACTGGGTCTGGACACAATCGAATGTTCTTCTGGATGCTAATCCCCCAGAAGAATTCATAAGCGTGGCGACGGCACCCGTTTGGATTGTTGTGTCGGGTCTGCTCATTGCGTTGATCGCTCATTATCTGGCGAAGAACGCGAAGTACGCCAAGAATCAAGGCATCAAGGATTTCTCCGCCGAGGCGTGGCGAGCCGCCGGAACAGGTCTGTTCTTGACCTGCATGTTCTATGGCGTCTGGACGTCCATGACCAACAAGGACCATCTGTATTTTCCAAAGACCAGTTTCGCCGTCGCCGATTTCATGGGCGAGACGGAAGCCTTCAAGGCTCTGTTCGAACTGAACCCCCAGGGGCACTGGCGACCGATCCCCACGCCAGCAACTCCGCCTCCCCAGACAACTCCACCGACGAAGACTCCGCCACTGGTCATGACGCCTGCGGCCATGTCCTCGGTGATGACCCTGATCTTTGGCATCACCATGTCCCTGTTTTCGCTCTTTGAATCGCACACAAAGCGCAAGAAGGCCCTGCGGGACATTTCCGACGAGACGTATTTTCTGGGCTTCATCCTGACCTTATTCGGGTTGGCATTCGCACTTAAAGGCTATGACAAGGGAAGCGATACTTCACTCACTGAAGCCATCGCCAAATGCGGGTCCGCCATCGGCAGCACAGCGGTCGCAATTCTGCTGCGAGTGATTTTGCGCCGTGCCTCGGATGCTAACGACGAGAAGGATAAGGCGAAGACGGATAAGACAGGCGGCGGCGGTGACGACAGTAATGGCGGTGGCGGCAGTAATAGCGGTGGCGGCAGTAATGGCGGTGGCGGAGGAACCACGCCTTCCACAATCCACATCACCCTGCCGCAGCTGAAAATTCACCCCCCCTCGGTCACCGTCAACCTGGCATCTCCATCTCCCGCAGTGCCGCCACTTGGGCCGTCTGGTGGGACGGTGAAATCCAGTAGCTTCCGCTGGTTCGTCCTGGTCTTTTGCCGCTATCTGCGCCAGCGCGCCGCTGTGCGGGCTGCTTTACCCCTCCGGCCCCCCACTGCCCGCTGGGGCATTGGACGGTATCTGTGGCGGCGGTTCTTGGAGGCACGCGCCAGATCGCGCCATCGACCGATACCCATTCAATCGCAATCGACGGAAGTCCGTCCGACAATCGTTGCGCTTGAAGAGGTGCTGCCGCCTATATCATTTCAAACTGGGATATATGGCCGCTCGCCCCCCTCTGATCGGCGGTCTGAACTGATCTTGTCCGAGGACATCTTGATCCGTGTCTTGGAGCGGACGGTGGGTCGTTACTTCCATCATCCCAGGGGATAAACGATGTCATCCGGCGATGAGAAGGATCAAACCAACATCATCATGAGCACCCTGACCGAGTTGGCGTTCTTGCTGATCTACGGGTTCATGCTGGTCGATTCGGGAACCCAGCCTACCATAACCAACCCTCCTCCTCCTCCTCCCCCCCAAACTTGCCAGCCAGGGGAATTGTTTGATGCAGGCCCTCCCTCCATCTGCATCCCGAAGGACTCGCAGCGTGGGTTTCGCAGCTGCTATCGCCAAATCGGACGTAATAACAAGACACAGGATTGGGCAATTTTCCGAATTCACAGCCTGGACAGCAACAGAGCCCGGATCGAATACAAGGTCGATTTCCCACAGACCGGCCTAGATGCCACCCTCTACCAGACGATGACGCAACGGTCTGCCGACGAAATGAGGAATGGCAATATAATAAATCTGAGCAGGGGAGATCTGGAGATCATTTCAAAAGGACTGTACAATATTTCTCTTCAGCAGAAGAACTGCCGCTACTACTTCTCGCGATTGACAACAACAAATATACAGTCCAGCGATCTGGATAGACAGACAAGGTTCATGGCTGATATCCTGCTACCCTGGTAGAAAGGCTATTTTCCTACCGCAAATGCTCTCGCATCACATAATCTTCGGCTTGCATTTCCATCAGGCGCGACACGGTTCGCTGGAATTCGAAGGCGCCAATTCCTTCGGGATACAGAGTCTCGGGCGGGGCGGCGGCTGAGCAGACCAGGGTTACCTTGTGCTCGTAAAGCGCGTCGATCAAGGTGACGAAGCGCCGCGCCTCATCCTTGTTGGCGGGCGACAAGATGGGAATATCCGACAGAACCAAGGTGTGATAGCGCTCGGCCAAAGCGAGGTAGTCGCTGGGTCCCAAAGCCGCGCCGCATAATTGCTGGAACGAGAACCGGGCCACGCCGGTGGAGGCCAGCGGCACCCGGAACTGCCGTCCATTGACCTCGATGATATGGGGCACCGGATGACCGCCCTCGGTCAGGCGGGCGAAGGCCAGTTCCAGGGCGGTCTCGGCTTCCTCGGTCAGGGGGGCGTGATAGACTTGCAGACCACGCTTGCGCCCCAGCCGATAGTCGCGTTCCGAGTTCAGCTCCAACACATCCAGCTTGTCTTCGATCAGCCGGATGAAGGGGATGAAGCGGTCACGCTGCAAGCCGTCCTTGTACAGATCCTGGGGCGGGCGATTGGAGGTGATGACCACCACCACGCCATCATCAAGCAAGCACTTAAACAAACGGCCGACGATCATGGCATCGGCGATATCGGTGATCTGCAATTCATCCAGGCACAACAGCCACGCCTCGGACGAGATGGATCGCGCCAATCTGGGGATGGGATCGGATTCGCCAGGAGCCGAGGATTGACGCCATTTATGGATGCTGGCGTGAAGGTCGCGCATGAATTCGTGAAAGTGAATGCGCTTCTTGCCGGTGATGGTGGTGGAGTGGAAGAACAAATCCATCAACATGGATTTGCCGCGCCCCACCTCGCCAAAAATATACAAGCCGTGCTTGGGCCGCTCCTGCTCGCCATCGCCACCATGCCAGGTCCAGGTGGAGGTGGGAGACGCCTTCTTCAGGCCAAAGCGCGCCAACCAACCGGCCTCGCCTTGGGAGGGCCGATATCGGGCCAGCGCGTGATGGAGACTTTGCAGCTTTTCCATCGCCAATTCCTGAGCGGTGTCAGGATTGACCTCGCCCGCTTCAAGCTTGGCGCGGTAGGCGAAAAGGGGGCCTTCGCCCATGGCGGGAGAACTCTTGTTGTCGAAAGACATAAGCGAGGCGGTGAAAGCGACGGGCGCGACGGGTTTTCCCCCATTCGCGCCCATCGTTATCCCATTCAACCGTCGGCGTTGATTCTAGCGATCAGATCGCCCAGCACCTTGTCACATACGGCATTGTCCACCTGACAGGTTCCGGCATTGGCGTGACCGCCGCCGCCGTAGGTCAGGCAAAGCTCGCCCACATTGGTCTTGGACGAACGATTGACGATGGACTTCCCGATGGCGAAGACGGTGTTCTGCTGCTTCACGCCCCACAACACATGGATCGAGATATTGGTGTCGGGGAACATGGCGTAAATCATAAAGCGGTTGCCCGCGAAAATGGTCTCTTCGCCGCGCAGGTCCAAAACGATCAGATTCTTATGAACCGTAGAGCAGCGATTAACCTGATCCTTGAACTTTACCGCATGCTCGAAATATAGCTCGGTACGTTCCAAGACATCGGGAAGCTTGAGGATGTCCGCGATCGTGTGGTCCCGGCAATAGTCGATGAGGTTCATCATCAACTGATAATTGGAGATGCGGAACTCGCGGAAGCGGCCCAAACCGGTGCGCGCATCCATGATGTAGTTCAGCAAGGTCCAACCATCGGGATTGAGGATTTCTTCCAGCGAATACTGGGCTGAATCGCCCTGATCCACCGCGACCATCATGGAATCCCAAGCGGCTGGGAACTGTGCCGATCCACCATAGTAATTATAAACGACGCGGGCCGCCGAAGGGGCCTCTGCTTCGATAATATGGTTCTCCTTGCGCCCCACCCGGATAGTCTCGGACAGATGGTGGTCGAAGGCGATATGCACCCCTTCCACATAGGGCAGGTTGGTCGTGATATCGTTGGGTCCGATCTCGATCACGCCGTCTTGCATATCCTTGGGATGCACGAATTTGATGTCGTCGATCAGATCGAGCTG
>JAYTWE010000062.1:0-5420 GCA_043744055.1 Magnetospirillum sp. | reverse complement strand
CCGGCGATCCGTTGAAGGGGCTCGCTGGTATAAACTCAAAAAGAGGGCCGCCCGAAGGCGGCCCAGGAGGGTCACGTCGTGCCGAAGTAAAGGCATCAGTCCAGATGCTTGGTGGCCAGATCCACGGTCTCGAAGATATGAGGCGCCACGCCGCGCCGTGACAGGGCGTCCCCCAGCTTCATCCGTAGGAAGGCGCTGGTGGTGTAGCGGGTGACGTGGGTGTAGAACCGCCCGACCACATCCCTGACCATATCCAGGTATTCAGCCTCCACTTCGGGGGCGAGGACGAATTCGTCGTAATTGACGATGGCCCTCACCTTGTGGCCGAGCGGTTGGATCTTGGATTCGACCTGACGTCGGATTGCCTCCACATCCTTGATGGTCCGCACGGTCAGCCGTTCGAAATTAATAAAGATGATTCCCCGCTCCGTATCCAGGGTGAATCGGCTGTCCATGGGCATACTCAGCATGTCGTCGCGCAGCCCCATGGGTTCGGGACGGAAGATGCGTTCATCCATGGGGATAAGATTGGGGCTGATGGCCGGACGGAAGGCCATATGAGGGAAGATGTCGCGTTCAAGATCAATGCCGGGGGCCACTTCGATCAGCTCCAACCCGCCGGTCACCAGACGAAAGACGCAGCGCTCGGTGACGAACAGGACCGGCCGTCCGGCCTTGGCGGCCAAGGAGCCGGAGAAGGTGCGGTGTTGGACCTGATCGACAAATTTAACGCAACCGCCCTCGGCGACAATGGAGAGTCTTCCCTCGGCCACGCTGATCTGAAGGTCGCCAGCGGTGAAGGTGCCGACGAACACCACTTTCTTGGCGTTCTGGCTGATATTGATGAAACCGCCAGCTCCGGCCAGCCGGGGGCCGAACTTGCTGACGTTGAGATTGCCTTCGCGGTCGGCCTGGGCAAGGCCGAGAAAGGCGAGGTCCAGTCCGCCACCATCGTAGAAGTCAAACTGATAGGGCTGGTCGATGATGGCTTGGGGATTGACCGCCGCGCCGAAATTTAAGCCCCCCGCAGGAATGCCGCCGATCACGCCCGGCTCAGCGGTCAGGGTCAGCAGGTCGATAACCTTTTCCTCCGCCGCCACCGCCGCGACGCCTTCGGGCATGCCGATGCCCAGATTGACGGTGGCATTGGCTTTCAGCTCCATGGCGGCGCGGCGCGCGATGATCTTGCGCTCGCTCATCTCCATGGGGGTGATGGAGGTCATGGGAACCCGCAACTCGGCGCTGAAGGCCGGGCTATAGGGCTCGGCGAAGGTCTGCCAGTGATGCTCGGGCTTAGAGACCACCACGCAATCCACCAAGATGCCGGGAATCTTCACGTCGCGTGGATTGAGGCTGCCTCGCTCGGCGATTCGCTCCACCTGGACGATGACCACGCCGCCGGAATTGCGCGCCGCCATGGCGATGGCCAGGGCTTCCAGGGTCAGGGCTTCGCGTTCCATGGTGATGTTGCCATCGGGATCGGCGGTGGTGCCGCGCACGATGGCCACATGGATGGGGAAGGTTTTGTAGAAAAGATATTCCTCGCCGTCGATGGGCATCAGGCGGACAAGGTCTTCGGTGGTGCGGTCGTTGATCTTGCCGCCGCCGAAACGGGGGTCAACGAAGGTGCCAAGGCCGACGCGCGACAGATGGCCCGGCTTATGGGCGGCGATGTCGCGGAACAGATGGGTGATGACGCCTTGGGGCAGATTGTAGGCGTCGATCTTGCCGTCGATGGCCAGTTTCTGAATCTTGGGAACCAGCCCCCAATGACCGCCGATCACCCGCTTCAACAGGCCTTCATAGCCCAGATGGTTCAGCCCGCGCTCTTTGCCGTCGCCTTGGCCCGCGGCATAGACCAGGGTCAGGTCGCGCGGTGAGTCGGTGGTGGTGAAGCGCTCTTCCAGCGCGACGGCGATGCCCTCGGCGAAACCGATGCCGACGAAGCCGCCGGTAGCGATGGTGTCGCCGTCTTGGATCAGCTGAACCGCCGCTTCAGCGGTGACGATCTTGCCTCGGGCCTGATTGCGGCCGGAGCCGAGAAATGGATGGTCGGTGAGTGGCATGGTTTGAATCCTCCCAGATTGGCGCGTCGACATTGATTGCCGATCGTCCTGCTTTGGGGCGGCGGAGTTTCTCCCGCCGCCCGTGCCGCAATGATCTTAAACCAGACCGGTCAGATAATAGGTGAGGATAACCACGAACACCGCACTCGTCTTGATGCAGGTGATGGCGAAGATGTCCTTGTAGGACTGGATATGGGTCAGTCCCGTCACCGCCAGCAAAGTGATGACGGCACCGTTATGGGGCAAGGTATCCATGCCGCCCGATGCCATGGAGGCGACCCGGTGTAGGACTTCCAGCGGAATACCGGCAGTATTGGCGGCGGCGATGAACTGATCGGCCATGGCGGCCAGAGCGATGCTCATGCCGCCAGAGGCCGATCCGGTGATTCCGGCCAGGGCGGTGACGGTGATGGCTTCGTTGATGAGCGGATTGGGAATGGCCGACAGCGCGTCCTTAATCACCAAGAAGCCGGGCAATGCCGCGATGACCGCGCCGAAACCGTATTCCGAGGCGGTGTTCATGGAGGCCAGGAGCGAACCGCTGATGGCGGCCTTGCTGGCTTCGCCGAATTTGGAGGCGATGGTTGAATAGGAGAAGGCGATCACCGTGATGATGCCCAGCAGCAGGGCGGCTTCCACCGACCAGATCCCCAGGAACGAGCTGACCTGTTGCACCAGCGGCTTGGCGCCGGGGGTTAGCACCACTTCGCTGGTCTTGCCGTAGATAGCGGGGAACAACGACTTGGTGAACAGCAGATTGCTGAGTCCGACCACGAAGAGCGGCAGAATGGCCAGGGCGGGGGCGACCATTTTACCGGTTTCCACCACTTCGGGTTCGTTGATATGGCCGGTGCCGTAGCCTTCGCCAGCGGCCCGCGCGCTCTTCATGCGCCATTCCAGGTAAAGGATGCCGACAACCAGAATGAAGATTCCGCCGATGGTACCCAAGATGGGGGCGGCCATGCCGTCGGTCTTGAAGAAGGTTGTCGGGATGATGTTCTGAATTTGGGGCGTGCCGGGCAGCGCATCCATGGTGAAGGTGAAGGCGCCCAGGGCGATGGTTCCGGGAATCAGGCGCTTGGGGATGTCGCCCTGGCGGAACATCTCGGCGGCGAAGGGATAGACCGCGAAGACCACCACGAACAGGGACACACCGCCATAGGTCAGCAGACCGCCCACCAAGACGATGGACAACATGGCGCGGTCGGCACCCAGCAGTTTGATGACCCAAGACACGATGGAGCGGGCAAAGCCCGACATCTCGATGACCTTGCCGAAAATGGCTCCCAGCATGAAGACGGGGAAATACAGCTTCACGAAGCCGACCATCTTGTCCATGAACAGGCCGCTGAATACCGGCAAGACATCGACGGGGTTGGTCAGCAAGACCGCACCCAGAGCCGCGATGGGGGCAAACAGAATGACGGAAAAACCGCGATAGGCGACAAACATCAGAAAGGCCAACGAGGCCAAACAAATTAGAAAACTCATGATCGAACTCCTCCCGGACGGATGAATGGCCGGTTGGGTCCGACCGATGGCCTTTGAGGCCTCTTATTGGTGCGTGGATTGCCCCACGAGATTGGCGCTCATAAGCGCAAATCCCGTGCCAGCCGCAGATGTGGCGGAAAGACTTAAGCAAACCCCTGCTTGGACATGCCGGATCATCCGCTGTCGTGGACAGCTGTCCGCTATCTTGGACATAAGGTTGATTGATGGTGGTCGGAGATTGGGGCACTCTGGTTTTGAAATTTCGGACAGCGGCCACCCTTTGGGGGAGAAGCCGCCGCCGAGGGAGGTTCATCCATGGGCAAGCTTGTCGATTCCAAGAATCTACGCCAGCAGGCGGTTCAAACCCTGTTCGATCACCTGGGCACCCTGTGCGAGGGGGCGGTGGTGGTGGATGAGCACGCGCGTATTGCCTGGATGGATGACAAATATCAGCAGCTGCTGGGAATTGTCGGCCAAGAGGTGGTAGGGCGGTCGGTGGAAGATGTCATTCCCAACAGCTTGATGCGCCAAGTGCTCTCGACAGGGAAGCCGATCTTGTTGGACATCATGCCCTTCGGTGATCGTTATTTCGTGGTCACCCGCGTACCGCTCCGAGATGAGTCGGGGCAGTTATTGGGAGCGATCGGCTTTGTTCTCTATGATCGGGCTGAATATCTGAAGCCGTTGGTCTCTAAATTTACCGCCTTGCAGGAAGAGCTGAGTAACGCTCGGCGCGAACTGGCCGGAGCCCGGCGGGCCAAATACACCTTCTCGCAATTCCTGGGGACGTCCGAGCTGGTGCGTGACGTCAAGCGGTTGGCCCGCAGTGCCGCCCAGATGGATTCCACCGTACTGCTGCTGGGGGAGACCGGTACCGGTAAGGAATTGCTGGCCCATGCCATTCATGCCGCCAGCGTGCGGGCGGGTAAGCCCATGGTGACGGTCAATGTGGCCGCCGTGCCCGAGAGCTTGCTGGAAGCCGAGTTCTTCGGTACGGCTCCCGGTGCTTATACCGGGGCCGACCGCAAGGGGCGCGATGGTAAGTTCAAGCTGGCCGATGGCGGGACGTTGTTTCTCGACGAGATCGGCGATATGCCGCTGGGGCTTCAATCAAAGCTGCTTCGTGTCTTGCAAGAACGCGAGATCGAGCCGCTGGGCAGTAATAAGCTCATCCAAGTGGATGTGCGCATCATCGCCGCCACCAGCCGGGATCTGGCCGCCCTGGTGCGAACCAACCAGTTCCGTGCTGATCTTTATTATCGTCTGAACGTGGTTCCCATCACCTTGCCGCCGCTGCGCGACCGGGTGGAGGATATGGAAAGCATCGCCGAATCAATCCTGGAACGCCTGGGCATGAAGTCCGGGGTGGGGCAGCGCGAATTGGATGCTTCGGCGGTTCAGGCCTTATCCGGTTATGACTGGCCGGGGAATGTGCGTGAATTGAGCAATGTTCTGGAACGCTTGCTCGCCATGACTGATGCTCCGGTACTGACGGCGGATCATTTGCGGCCGATTCTTCCCGTCGATCACTTGGAGATGGCCGGAGGGGAGGGGGATGCCTCGTTGGCCGCGGCCATGGCTCAGGCGGAGCGCAAGGCTGTCATTTTTGCCCTGGCCCAGGCGGGGGGAGTGAAGGCTCAGGCTGCGAAGTTGCTTGGCATCTCGCGTGCGTCCTTGTACGAACGATTGAATGCGCTGGGGATCGGCGCCGTGGGTGAACGGGGGAAAACCGCATGACGCAAGAGGCCTCCGCTAAAGAGTTTTGGTCCGGGCGCAAGGATGCTTATGGCCGCACGTCCTCTAACGCGACCTTGTTCCGATTCTTTGGACAGCTGGGGTTTGATTTTACGGGCAAGAAGGTGC
>JAYTWE010000061.1:0-1737 GCA_043744055.1 Magnetospirillum sp. | reverse complement strand
GATAATTCGGCCATTCGGCGGCGTCGGTCCTGCCCGGAATGTGGGTCACGCTTTACCACGTTCGAACGGGTTCAGATCCGTGATCTCGTCGTTATCAAGAAGGACGGTTCGCGCTCGCCCTTCGACCGCGACAAGGTTTTGAAGTCGCTGAAGATATCCTTGCGCAAACGCCCGGTTGATGAAGATCAGATCGAGCGGATCGTCAACGGAATCCATCGTCGCCTGGAAAGCATGGGCGAGAACGAGGTTCCGTCCAAGTTCATCGGCGAGTTGGTGATGGAGGTTCTGATGGATCTCGACAAGGTCGCCTATGTCCGTTACGCCTCGGTTTACCGCAATTTCCGCGAAGCCAAAGACTTCGAGGAGTTTCTGGGGAAGATGGTTGTCCCACGTCTCGACTGATCCATCGCAACTTGATCTGGATCGCGGCCATATGCGGGCCGCGCTGGCCCTGGCTCGCCGTGGTCTTGGATCGGTCTGGCCCAATCCCGCAGTCGGCTGTGTCATCGTCAATGGGGGACGCGTGGTCGGGCGGGGCTGGACCCAGCCCGGCGGGCGCCCTCATGCCGAGACCGAGGCGCTGGCCATGGCCGGTGACCTCGCCCGTGGTGCCGATGTCTATGTCACCTTGGAGCCCTGCGCCCATCACGGCAAGACTCCACCTTGTGCCGAGGCGCTGATTACTGCCGGGGTTTCCCGCGTGGTCATGGCGCTGCAAGACCCTGATCCGCGCGTGGCGGGCAAGGGAGTGGAGATGTTGACGCGGGCTGGGGTCAAGGTTGTCCAGGGCATGTTTGAGGCCGAAGCGGCGGAGTTGAACGCCGGGTTCTTCAAGCGTCTTGCCACGGGGCGGCCTTTGGTGACCTTGAAACTGGCCAGCACCCTGGATGGCCGGATTGCTACGCATTCCGGCGAAAGTAAGTGGATCACCGGTGAGGCGGCCCGCATGGTCGGCCATATGTTACGGGCCGAGAACGATGTTATCATGGTGGGAAGCGGCACTGCGCTACACGACGATCCCGATCTGACCTGTCGTCTCGCGGGGCTGGCGGAGCGATCACCAGTTCGTGTGGTGGTCGATGGGCGGCTTCGTCTCCCTTTGACCAGCCGTCTGGTATCGACCGCCAATGAAGTCCCCACCTGGATTTTGACCTTGGAGGGGTGTGAGCATTCCCGGCGCGAGGCCTTCGAGGAGGCCGGAGTTGACGTGGTCGAGGTTTCGCCGTCTCCCGATGGCGGGGTCGATCTGGAACTGGCGCTGGAAGCCCTGGCTGAAAGTGGCGTTACCCGTATTCTGGTCGAGGGCGGGGCTCATCTTAACGCGGCATTGCTGCGTGCGGGCTTGGTCGACCGGTTGGTGTGGTTCCGGTCGCCGCGAATCATGGGGGGCGATGGTTTGTCGGCCGCAGTGGGGTTCGGTGTCGATCATTTGGCTCAGACTCCGCGCTTTACGCGCATTGACGTCCGTCCGGTGGGCGATGACGTGATGGAAACCTATTCCAGACTTTAAATAAGGACGCAGATTCCCATGTTCACCGGCATCGTCACCGATTTTGGCGAGGTCAGGCGAGTGATTCGGGGCGAAGGCCGCGAAACCCGCTTTGAAATCTCCAGTCATTACGACTCCGCCACCATTGAGATGGGGGCATCCATCGCCCATAACGGCGTCTGCCTGACCGTGGTCGAGACCGGCAAGGGCTGGCATGCCATCGAGGCTTCCGCCGAGACTCTTTCCAA
>JAYTWE010000060.1:0-3042 GCA_043744055.1 Magnetospirillum sp. | reverse complement strand
CCCGCCGGGCTGTAGACCACCCAGCATGGCGCCGATCCGCTGGCGCGACTCTGCCAGCTGGGCCTGATTGCGCCGCTCGGCCTCCTGGGCCTGGACAGAAAGCATCCGGTTCGCTTCCAGCAGATTGGCGCGGATGTTTTCGTCATCGGGAACCATGGACAGCGCCTGACGGAATGAATTGGATGCCGCCTGCCAGTCATTTTGATTATAGAAGGAGATGCCTTGCTGATTAAAGTTCTGGGCCTGGGCCGCGCGCTGTTGCTGTTGGGCGGCTTCCATTTGGGCGATGCCGTCCATGACCATCCCCATGACGCTCATCGCCCCTTGCATGGCGCCCAAAGCGGCATTGGCCTGACCACCGCCTGCCGAGCGCCCCTTGCCGACGCTCGTCCGGGCTCCCGCACGGGGAGCGGTCGGCATGGCCCCCCGGCAACCGGCCTGCCAATTGCTCCCCGGTTCACAGACGCCGGCGGCTCCTATGGAAGGAACCTGGGCGAAGGCAGCAGGGGAATCGAGACCGAACGCGACCAGCCCCCACGCCAGGACTATCGAGACCCGACCGCCAATGGCAAGCATAAAAGCCTCCGGGACCGTCTGAATGCGACCCTCATCATAGCAAATAATCAGTTCAATGACCGCAATGAACTCTCACGATCATTTGAGGTCACCGGTCGTTCCAGATAAGCTTAACACTCGGATGAAGTGGGAGATTTCATGCTGAGATCGTACCTCAGTCTGCTGACGGCGGTATTAATGTGCTTCCCGGTGGCCGCCCTCGCCGACGGCGCTGCGGAAATGGAGCGCGGTGTGACCATGGCCCGCCAGGGCCAATGGCCGCTGGCTTTGCGCTATTTCCGGTCCGCTCATGCCGAGATGCCCGGTGATGTGGCGGTGATGCTAAATCTCGGACTGGTTTACGATAGGATGGGCGGTCACGAAGCAGAGGCTATCGCATGGTTTCGCGCCTATCTGGCAGCCGCTCCGGGAGCGGCCAACGTCAATAAGGTCAAGGCTCGCATCGCCGAAGTGGATGCCGCCTTGGATATGCGCATCCAACAATTGCTTGAAGTCGCCCGGCGCATCCTTGGTGAGTTGAACACGCCACGAGAGAAAACAGCCGTTCTGTCCGCCATGATGCGGGCCTATGCCGAAGCAGGCGACATATCCGCCGCCCAACGTCTAGAAAGGCAGGTTCCGCCCGGCGCAGACAAGCCGGATTGGGGAATAGCCGCGATGGCCGCCGCCCAAGCCCGGCGCGGGAATTTTCCCGGTGCACGTGCCGAGGCCGAGCGTCCTGGGGCCGAGGCGGTTCGCTCATGGGCGATGGCCGAGATCGCCGTGGCACAAGCACAGCGTGATGATTTTGCCGCAGCGACAATGACCACCGAAGCCATCGCCAGTGGAGACGAAGTATCCTATGCGCGGTCCCGTGTTGCCGTACTGATGGCACGGCGCGGCAATATCGGCGAAGCAACCGCCTTGGCGGACAAGATTGACGGAGAATCGAATCCGGCGGAAAAGGCCCTGGTGCTGGCCGCGATATCCACCGCCTTGGTTCGGGCTGGCGATGCCGGTAAGGGAGCGGAGATCCTGGCGGAGGCCGAAAAGAACCTGGCTCGCGCTCCGGCAGCAGCTAACCCGTCGCTGGCCCAGGCCATGACCATGGTCGCCAGAAGCGTATCCTTCCCCGAAACCAGTGAAGCTGCGGCTTTGGCCGAATTGGGAGATCCCTCCAGCCGGGCTCGCTTCCTCCGCGACATGGCGGCCGCGCGGGGTGATGCCACCCTTGCGGCGGTTTTCCGCTGGGTGGTAGTGGCCCATGATATCAGCAACGGCGATTCCACCGACATTCCCCGCCTGATGGAGGTGGCCAAGACCGAGACCCCAGTCAAGAGCGGCATCACTATCGCCTCCGCTGCCGCATCAGCGGCCCAAGCTCTCGCCAAGGTGAGGGAGTAATGCGATGAGGTCTTCCCTCGCTCGCCTGCTGTGCCTGCTTTTGCTCCTCGCCGGATGGTCGGCGGCCGGTCTCGCCTCTCCCGCCGATCATGAATGGTCGTGGGCAAAATACACTCCGTCGCCACCGCCAAAGGTAATTCAGGCGGCGGTGACGATCGAAGTGAAGGACGGGCCGGATGGGCGTGGACTCAGCCATGATTTCTTCGTTCCCATGAAAAACCACGCGATTGCCGACCTTACCAACCTTTTTACCCAGATCATTCCGGCGGGTCAGTCCGGGGCGGATTACCTCATCCGCCTGAGCTTCACGTGGGATGGAGAAAGCCAGCCGAGCGCCGATGTCATCGACGCGCGAAGCGGCAATCTTTTGGCTTCACTGACAAGGGCTTCCCCCCGCCTGTTGCGGCCGGTCGCGTTGAATCTGCGTGACGCCATGGCCCTGCTCAAGGCCGACATCGTGCTGATCATCGAGCGATCTCCCCCCGCTCCAACCGAGCCTCGGCCGTCACACCACGATCCGCTTTAGGTTCCAGCCTCTCTATCCCGAGGACACCACGGAATGACCGGAGTGGGTCACATGCGGTCGCGATGCGGTTCTGCGCTAACCCAATATGTAGTGGGTGTCTGCGTTAACCGGATAGGCACGGCACAAGTTCTGGAAATTACGGAAGGGGACATCATTTTTCTCCGGGGGTGGCGCGTCGCAGTCTTGCCACCTCCGCTTCCAGCACCGCGATGCGCCGATCGCGCTCGTCCAGCAACGCCGCCACCTCGGCGGCGTCAAACCGTTGGGGAATATGCTGAGGGCAATTGGCGTCCCAGGCGGCGACGGAAAACAGGATGACCCTTTCGGGCCGAGCCTTGTATTCCGGGGGCATCAGCCTTGCCATCAGATCCTTGTCATCCTCGACCACCCGAGCCTCCCCCCACAGCTTGATTCTCTGTCGCTGGGCATAATCCATGAGGAACAGATGGGCCTTGGGATTGTCTTGCAGGTTACCCAGCGAGATGTACTGCCGATTGCCGGCAAAATCCGCGAAGCCAAGGGTCTTGTCGTCGAGAACACGGAGAAAGCCGGGCGGC
>JAYTWE010000059.1:0-3002 GCA_043744055.1 Magnetospirillum sp. | reverse complement strand
CGAGGGAGGGGGAAGCGCTGAATGTCAACGCGCCCGAATCATTGTCCCCCTGTTGGGCGGAGCCCATATTCTTTCCCGTGGAATCTTCGGGCTTTTAAGGCGACAGGGGCTGAATTATCCCTTCGCGGAAACCAGATCGCTGCGGGCGATGCGGCGCAACGAGACTTCCAGCCTTGCATCGGCCTTGGCGATTTCTTGCAAGGCGTCGCGGGTGAAGTCGATATGGGCTTCGGCGGCGGCTTTGGCGGCGTTGGGGTCGCCCGCCATCACCGTCTCGTAGACGGCGCGGTGCTGTTCCAGCAAAAGTTCGCGCACGCCCTGACGCTGGTACAATTTGGCGCGGTTGTAGAATACGTCTTTGCGCAGCATGTCCGACAGCGAGCGCATGATGTGGAGCATGACCAGATTATGCGACGCCTCATAAACCGCCAGATGGAAATCCGCGTCGGTTTCGGCTTCGTCGCTGGAATCGTCCTTGCCGTGGGCCTCGACCATGGTCTCGAAGCAGTGTTTGAGCAGCTCACGATCCACATCGGTGCCGCGCAGCGCCGCGTAATAGGCGGCCGAGCCTTCGACGAAGCGGCGGAACTCCAGATAATCGAATGTGGTTTCCGGCCGCGAGGCCAAGGCCGCATAGAGAGGTTCGGTGAACCCTTCTCCCAGCAAGGGGGCCACATAGGTGGCTCCACCGCGCCCGGAATTGAGGAGGCCGCGCTTTTCCAGCTTTTCCAAAGCTTCCCGCAAGGAAGGGCGCGAGACGTCAAAACGTTGCGCCAGCTCACGTTCAGCCAAAAGGCGCTCGCCCGGACGCAGACTGCCTTCCAAGATCAGCTGTTCAAGGTGATCGGCGATGGTGTCGGCCAGTTTCGCGGGCCGAATGGGTTCCGTCATACTCTGACCTCACTCTTCACGAGACTCTGTAACCTCAGTGATTGCTCATGTAAAGTTTCTTCTGCACATACGATAACACCATGAACCAGCTTTACAGAAATGGTAAAAAGTTTTATCCAGCAACTTCCGAAGTGAAAAAAGGTGATCCATGACCGCGACGGCCTCCGCCTCCCTTCCGCTCCGCAAGCTGCTTGTCGCCAATCGTGGCGAGATCGCCATTCGCATTTGCCGGGCCGCGACCGAATTGGGACTGGCGACGGTGGCGATTTATTCCACCGAGGACCGCTTCGCGCTGCATCGTTTCAAGGCGGATGAAAGCTATCTGGTGGGCAAGGGCAAGGGACCCATCGAGGCTTATCTCGCCATCGACGAAATCGTCCATGCGGCCAAGGAGGCGGGCTGCGACGCGGTCCATCCCGGTTACGGATTTCTAGCGGAAAACCCGGACTTCGCCGATGCCGTCCGGGCGGCGGGAATGGTGTTCGTCGGCCCTTCATCCCATGTGATGCGGCTGTTGGGCAACAAGGTGGCGGCGCGCAATCTGGCCGTAGCCGCCGGAGTGCCGGTGATGCCAGCGACCGGCCCCTTACCGGAGGATGGCGAAGGCTGCCTGAAGGCGGCGGCCGAGGTTGGCTATCCCCTGATGCTGAAGGCCAGCTGGGGCGGCGGCGGTCGCGGCATGCGGGTGGTGGAAGGCCCGGACGAGCTGATGGAGCTGGTGGCGGTGGCGCGGCGCGAGGCCAAGTCCGCATTCGGCAATGATGAAGTCTATCTGGAAAAGCTGGTGCGCCGGGCGCGGCATGTGGAAGTCCAGATCCTGGGCGATTCCAAGGGCAATCTTGTTCATCTGTTCGAGCGCGATTGCTCGGTCCAGCGGCGCAATCAGAAAGTGGTTGAGCGGGCGCCCGCTCCTTATCTGGACGGTCGCCAGCGCAACGCGTTGTGCGCCTCGGCGCTCAAGCTGGCTCAGGCCGCCCATTATGAGAATGCCGGGACTGTCGAATTCCTGATGGATATGGAATCCGGTGAGTTCTACTTCATCGAGGTCAACCCGCGCGTTCAGGTGGAGCATACGGTGACCGAGGTGGTCACCGGCATTGATATCGTAAAGGCTCAGATCAGGATTGCCGGCGGCGGCTCTATCGGCTCGCCCGGCTCTGATGTGCCGAAACAGTCGGATATCGCCCTCAACGGCCACGCCATCCAGTGCCGGATCACCACCGAGGACCCCGGCAACAATTTCATTCCCGATTACGGCCGCATCACCGCTTATCGCGGCGCGGCGGGGTTCGGTATCCGTCTTGACGGCGGCACTGCTTTTTCAGGCGCCTTGATCACCCGGTATTATGATTCCCTGCTGGAGAAAGTCACCGCTTGGGCTCCGACCCCGGAAGAGGCCATCGCCCGCATGGACCGGGCCTTGCGCGAGTTCCGCATTCGCGGCGTCGCCACCAATCTGACCTTCTTGGAAGCGGTCATCAGCCATCCCCGTTTCGTGGGGTGCGCCTATACCACCCGTTTCATTGACGAGACGCCGGAACTGTTCGCCCATCAGGACCGGCGTGATCGCGCCACCCGTATTTTGCGCTTCGTCGGTGACGTCATGGTCAACGGCAACCCGGAAGTGGCGGGTCTGGCCAAGCCCAAATCTCTCAGTCTGCCCGAAGCTCCCGCCCATCCCCTGGGGGCTCCCCCCGACGGCACCAAGCAGTTGTTAGACAAGCTGGGAGCCGAGGGCTTGTCCAAGTGGATGCTGGAGCAAAAGCGAGTGTTGTTCACCGACACCACCTTCCGCGATGCCCATCAGTCCCTGCTGGCCACCCGCATGCGCAGCCATGACCTGCTGGCCGCCGCCCCCGCCTATGCCCACCGGCTGCCCGGTCTGTTCTCGGTGGAATGCTGGGGCGGCGCCACCTTCGACGTGGCCATGCGCTTCTTGAAGGAAGACCCGTGGGAGCGGTTGCACGGCTTCCGCAAGGCCATGCCCAATTTGCTGCTCCAAATGCTGCTGCGCTCGGCCAATGCGGTGGGCTACACCAATTACCCCGACAATGTGGTGAAGCATTTCGTAGCAGGGGCCGCCGAGAACGGCGTCGATATCTTCCGCGTCT
>JAYTWE010000058.1:0-3747 GCA_043744055.1 Magnetospirillum sp. | reverse complement strand
GGCAGCCAGACCCGGTCCTTTTGCTTCGTCGATGATCTGATCGAGGGCTTCATCCGCCTGATGGCCTCGTCCGACGAGATTACCGGCCCCATCAATCTGGGCAATCCCCGCGAAATGACCGTGCGTCAATTGGCCGAAATGGTGGTCGCCATGATCGGCTCCAAGTCCGAGATCGTCTATCGGCCCTTGCCCGCCGATGATCCCTTGCAGCGTCAGCCCAATATCGCTCTCGCCAAGGAAAAGCTCGGCTGGGAGCCCAAAGTCACCTTGGAACAAGGCTTGGACCGCACCATCGCCTATTTCCGCGAACGCATGAAGGGCTGAGGCGTGTCTTGATCACATTGAATCACGCTTCTCTAGCCCGAGCGGCGCTTGAGCCCAGAAAAAACGGAGCTTTTTTCGCCTCAGGCAAAGCTAGACCGTTCGCGTGCGAACGCGAAACGGGCTAGACCGGCAGCCTCTTTCATTGCTTGCTGCCAAGATGGGGCAGACGTTAGAACTACGCGGCTCAGTCAAGGATTGCGTTCATGCCGTTTCCCGCCAAGCCCTATTCCAGCATTGCTGGCTTTTACGAGTCCTATACCAGTCAGATCACCCAGGCCTTGGCCTCGGTGCCAAAGAGTGCCCTGGCGGCGGCGGAAATTCTGTTGGGCGAGGCCATGGATGCGGATGCTCACATCTATTCCTGCGGCAATGGCGGTTCGGCGGCCATCTCCAATCATCTGGTCTGCGACCATTCCAAGGGCGTCCAGTGTGATACTGGGCTGCGGCCCAGGGTTCACAGCTTGTCGTCCACCATCGAGTTGATGACCGCCATCGCCAATGATCTTGAGTATGCCGAGGTGTTCGCCTACCAGCTGAGAACCTTCGCCCGGCCCGGCGATGTTTTGTTCGCCATCAGTTCATCGGGAGATTCGGAAAACGTGGTTCGCGCCCTTCAATGGGCCAGAGACAATGACGTGCGTACCATTGCGCTGACCGGTTTTACCGGTGGCCGCGCCGCCAAGCTGGCCGAGGTGAATCTGCATGTGGCCGCCGATAATTACGGGGTGATCGAGGATGTTCACCAATCGCTGATGCATGTCTTGGCCCAGTTCATCCGCATGAACCGAATGCCCAGAGAGCTGGTGGCGGGGCGACGGTTTTAAATTCCCGCCTGTTCTTAGGCGCAGCCTGTGATATATCCCCGCCAACTCATTTCCATAAATTCCGTCCGCGCCGGAGACCCCAGCCCTATGTCCGACTTGATGCCCATTCGCCGCGCCTTGATCTCGGTCTCCGATAAGACCGGTCTGCTCGATCTCGCTCGCTTTCTGGAAGCCCAGGGTGTGGAAATTTTGTCCACCGGCGGCTCGGCCAAGGCGATTCGCGATGCCGGGATCAAAGTGGTGGAAGTGGCCGATCATACCGGCTTTCCTGAAATGCTGGACGGCAGGGTCAAGACTCTGCACCCCAAGGTTCATGGCGGATTGCTGGGTGTTCGCGGCAATGCCGAGCATGAATCGGCCATGGCGGCCCATGGTATCGCCCCCATTGATCTGCTGGTAGTGAATCTGTACCCCTTCGAGGCCACCGTGGCCAAGGGTGCCGGCTATGACGAATGTGTCGAGAATATTGATATCGGCGGTCCCGCCATGATCCGCGCCGCCTCCAAAAATCACGCCGCCGTTACCGTGGTGGTGGATGTGGAGGATTACGCCGTGGTCATCGCCGAGATGGAGGCTCATACCGGCTCGACTTCGCTGTCGCTTCGTAAGAAGCTGGCCGCCACCGCCTATGCCCGGACCGGCGCCTATGACGCCGCCATCTCCCAGTGGTTCGCCAAGCAATTGGGCGATACCTTCCCGCGCCGCGTCGTGGTGGCGGGTGAGTTGAAGCAAAGCCTGCGCTATGGCGAGAACCCCCATCAGGCCGCCGCCTTCTATGTCACCGGTCATCAGCGCCCCGGCGTTGCCACCGCGCGTCAGCTACAGGGCAAGGAATTGTCCTACAACAATCTGAACGACACCGACGCCGCCTATGAGCTGGTGGCGGAGTTCGATCAACCCGCCGTGGCCATTATCAAGCACGCCAATCCCTGCGGTGTCGCGGTGGGTTCCGATATCGTCAGCGCTTATAAAGCGGCTTTGGCGACTGATCCGGTTTCCGCCTTTGGCGGCATCGTCGCCATCAATCGCAAGCTGGACGGCGCCACCGCCGAGGAAATCGCCAAGCTGTTCACCGAAGTGGTGATCGCGCCCGAGGCCGACGAGGCCGCCGTGGCCGCCTTCGCCGCCAAGAAGAATCTCCGGCTTCTGGTGACGGGTGGTTTGCCTAACCCCAATGAGCCCGGCATGACGCTGCGCCCCGTAGCGGGCGGCTATCTGTTCCAGACCAAGGATAACGGCCGTATCTCCCTTCAAGAGCTGAAGGTGGTGACCAAGCGCGCTCCGACAGAGCAGGAATTGAAAGACTTGCTCTTTGCTTTCCGGGTCTGCAAACACGTTAAATCCAACGCCATCATCTATGTGAAGAACGGCGTCACCGTCGGTATTGGCGCCGGTCAGATGAGCCGGGTCGATTCGTCGCGTATCGCCGCCTGGAAGAGCCAGGAAGCGGCCACTGCCGCCGGTCTGGCCCAGCCCGAGACCATCGGTTCGGTGGTGGCGTCTGATGCTTTCTTCCCCTTCGCCGACGGCCTGTTGGCGGCGGCGGCGGCGGGTGCCACGGCGGTGATTCAGCCGGGTGGGTCCATGCGTGACGCCGAAGTCATCGCGGCAGCCGATGAAAAGGGGCTTGCCATGGTCTTCACCGGCATGCGTCACTTCCGGCACTAATTTATCAGGAGCGGGTCGATGACCATCAGCAAACTGTCCATCGTAATACCTTGCTACAATGAGGAGAAGACGCTCGAAGCCATCGTCGAGCGCGTCCTGGTTGCCGATCGTTGCGGTCTGGGGATCGAGATTATCATTGTCGATGACGCGTCTGCTGACCGCTCGGTGGCGGTCATGGGCGAGCTGGCGGCCAAGCATCCCGAGATCGTCACTGCCGGGCATGCCATGAATCAAGGCAAGGGAGCGGCGCTCCGCACCGGCTTTGCCAAGGCGACCGGTGATATCGTCTTGGTGCAAGATGCTGATCTGGAATACAGCCCCAGCGATTATCCCAAGCTGTTGAAGCCCATCCTCGATGGCCGCGCCGATGTGGTGTTCGGATCGCGCTTTCGCGGCGGCGAGGAAGTCCGGGTTCTGTATTTCTGGCATTCCATCGGCAATACGGTCCTGACCCTGGCGTCGAACATGTTCACCGATCTCAACCTCACGGATATGGAAACCTGCTACAAGGTTTTCCGCCGCGAGATTATCCAAAGCATTGCCATCGTTGAAAACCGTTTCGGTTTCGAGCCCGAGATCACGGCCAAGCTTGCCAAGATTCGCCCACGGGTCCGTATCTATGAAGTGGGCATCAGCTATTCCGGTCGCACTTACGAAGAAGGTAAGAAGATCGGTTGGCGCGACGGCGTCCGCGCGCTGTACTGCATCATCCGCTACAATCTGTTGGATTAGTGCCGGTTACCAATCACGGTGAATACGGGCTCAATAGCCGCAGAGATGACTGTTCGCGAGAATGCTCTTTATCATTCGAGCCGCTGTGGCGGGGGTATAATGCAGCGGGTCTTGTTTGAAGTAGAGGTCATTGGCGGTCAATTGGTCGCTGAAGTCGATTACATCGGGAAAGACGGATTGGACATCAGTACGGAAGCGG
>JAYTWE010000057.1:0-2121 GCA_043744055.1 Magnetospirillum sp. | reverse complement strand
GCGCACAGGCCTCCGGCCGGATCCTCCACTCCGGCCGGAGGCGAAACCTCTCAGTCTTCCCTCCGTCAGGAAATCGCGCGGAATTAGGAATTATACCCCGTCGCCTTGAGAACCCGAAAATTTCCCGATGACGAATGTGGGCTCCGCCCATACCCGCAAAGGGCCGAGGCCCTTTGATCCCGCTGGTATATTAGGAATGGAGTCCAGGGACTCAGTCCCTGGCGGGTGAAGGGCAGAGCCCTTCACTTCTTTCGGGAATAGCCCGACAGGATTGCGTCAATTCATGATTTCGCTGGATCAGGCGTTACGTCCTGCTTGGCGGGACAGCCAGGAAATGCCCAGCAAGGTCACGGCATAAGCCGCGATCTGGCTGAGGCTGGGGCGATCCACATAGCCGATCAGCGTATGGGCCAGACGGCCGGGAAGGCTGCTTTCCGCCAACAATCCCGAACTGTCCCAAAGCGGTTGGGTCGCCACCTCCAGCACTCCGGCAGCCGCCAGATAGTTCACCGCCTGGGCCGCCATACCGGCCGCCAGCAGCATCACCAGCCAAGTGGTGACGCCGAACAGATGGCGGGTGGGGATTCTCACCAATCCAATATAGAGCAACGCCCCAATGGCTCCCCCGGAGAGAAGCCCCAGACCGCAGCCCAAAGCCGTGGCAAACTGCCCCTCATCACCGGAAGCAGAGACCCCCATGATGAACAAAACGGTTTCAGCGCCTTCGCGCAGCACCGCGACGCCGACCACAACGGCAAGGACCGATAAAGGCCGCGTCCCCATGGAGACCGCATGGCCGACCCGCTGCATCTCGGCGGCCATTTCACGCCCGTGGCGGCTCATCCAGACCGTATGCCAAGCCAGCATGACGACCGCGACCAGCAAAATGGCGGCATTGAATAATTCCTGTCCCATTCCGGCCAAGGCCTGATTGAGAGCGTCGGCAGACCCGGCGACGACTGCCGATCCCAATAACCCCGCCGCCACTCCGGCGGCAATCCAGCGGCGGCTGAAATCAACGCCCTTGGTGGCCGCCAACATGATTCCGATAATCAGGGCAGCTTCAAGCACTTCACGGAAAACAATGACGGCAGCAGCGAGCATGGAAGATCCTAGAGACGTTAATGCGACGCACTCGCAATAACTAACCGATTAAAGCAGCCTTGTAAAGCCGCCTTAATCGGTCAGAGGCCCAGATAAGCCTCTTTGACCTTATCATTCGCCAGCAAATTGGAACCGATATCGGATAGAACCACCGAACCGGTCTCCAGCACATAACCCCGATCGGCGATGGCCAAGGCGGCATAGGCGTTCTGCTCCACCAAAAAGATGGTGGTCCCAGCCTCTTTCAGGGTCACGATGGTCTTGAAGATTTCCGCCACCAGCAGCGGGGCAAGCCCCATGCTGGGCTCATCGAGCAATAAGACTTTCGGACGCCCCATCAGAGCGCGGGCGATGGCCAACATCTGCTGCTGCCCGCCCGATAGGGTCCCGGCCGGAAGCTCCCGCTTCTTATAAAGAATGGGGAACATCTCATACATGCGCTGCATGTCTTCTTGAATGGTCGGGCCGCTGCGGATATAGGCCCCCAGACGAAGATTGTCCTCCACCGACATGGGGCCGAAGACCTGGCGCCCCTCGGGAGACTGGCTGATGCCCAGATTGACCCGCTTTTCCGCCGCCAGCCCGGTGATATCCTTGCCCGCGAACTTGATCGTGCCAGCGGTCACCGGCTGAACCCCGGAAATACACCGGAGCAAGGTCGTCTTACCGGCACCGTTGGCCCCAACCAAGGCCACCAGCTCTCCCTCGGAAACCTTGACGTCGATTCCCTTCAGAGCCTGGATACGGCCATAGTGACTGGTCAGGCCAGAGATTTCGAGAAGCGTGCTCATTACGCGTGTGCTCCCAGATAGGCTTTGACCACATCGGGATTGGCGCGCACCTCGGCAGGCGTGCCTTCGGCCAGCTTGCGGCCGTAATCCAGCGCCGTGATATGATCTGAAATCCCCATGACCATCTTCATGTCGTGCTCCACCAAGACCACGGTGATGCCTGATGCAGCCACACGCTTGATGACTTCGTCGATCTCGCGGCTTTCGGTGGCGTTCAAACCGGCGG
>JAYTWE010000056.1:0-4593 GCA_043744055.1 Magnetospirillum sp. | reverse complement strand
CACGACTTTACCACGCCCCTGCCAATCTCTGGTGGGGGCGTTCGTCCCATTTCCGCCCCTTTGTCCTCAGTTTCTAAGGAATCGTGCCTGTCTCCCAGGGGGAGGGTGCGAAGGGTGTTTCCGAGGGTTTCGGCTCTCCAGTCAACCATATTGAGATCATAGCCGGTTGATTTCAGCGCTCAGAGGCGCGGCTTTCCTGGGGAATGGCCGGTTTACTTTCTGGAAAAGAGACCGCTGAGGCTCCTGCCACCTGATCATACAAAACCCAACACCCTCTCTGGCCTTCGGGCTGGAGGGGGGATTTCTTTATAGCGGATCAGGATGGGCACCAAGCGGGCGTGGGACAGCTCTCCGTGTGGCAATCGGGAGGGGCGGTAAGGGAGGGCGTCCCCCCTTTCTCATTTCCGATTCGAACCCCTCGTGCCCTTATCAGCCTTCCCGGCCGAAGGGGGATTCTTCTGCTTCAGAACGTTGGTGGAACAGCAAAACGCAAGGCTTCTACGGCCTTGTTTTTGCTTGATATTCTGATGTGATGGAAGTATGGCGTCCCCACTGGGAGGGGATGGGCCGTTCAGCTAGTCTGTTGATTTCACTTACGAAATCGTCGAAATGTTGTACATATCGAGGCGTTGTCCACCATGTACAACATATCACCGGCCCCGGTCCCAGGCAATCCCGAGCACCTGGAGGCATATTCCCCCCGAACAAACACGATTACCAACCAAGCTGCTGACGCTCTCTTGCGCGTAGAGGTGGATGCCCTTACCGTCCTCGGCACTTTGTTTTGTGCCGGATTGCCCAAGGGAACGTCGTCTTCATGAATCAGCAGGCCCTGTCTTCCTTCATCTGGTCTGTGGCGGACCTGCTGCGCGGCGACTACAAGCAGTCGGAGTATGGCCGGGTGATCCTGCCGCTGACGGTTCTGCGGCGGTTGGACTGCGTTCTTGAGGCGACCAAGCCCGCCGTACTGACCGAGTTCGCGGCCAAGCAGGCCCAGGGGCTGAACCCCGAACCGTTCCTGCTGCGCAAGGCGGGCCAAAAAAGCATCTACAACACCTCACCGCTGGATATGCCCAAGCTGATGGGCGACCCGGACCATATCCGCGCGAACCTCTACAGCTACCTCAACGCCTTCGCGCCCGCCGTCCGCGACGTGTTCGAGCGGTTCGAGTTCCATGCCCAGATTGAGCGGTTGGCCAAGACCGGGCTGCTGTATCAGGTGGTGGAGAAGTTCGCCCAGGTTGATCTCCACCCGGAAGCGGTCAGCAACCACCAGATGGGGCTGGTGTTCGAGGAACTGATCCGCAAATTCGCCGAACTGTCCAACGAGACCGCCGGAGAGCATTTCACCCCGCGTGAAGTCATCAGCCTGATGGTGAACCTGCTGTTCATCGAGGATGACGACGTGCTGTCCAAGCCGGGGGTGGTCCGCACCATCTATGATCCCACGGCGGGGACCGGCGGCATGTTGTCCATCGCCGGTGAGTATGTGGACGAGCACAATCCCCAGGCCCGGCTGACGGTGTTCGGGCAGGAGCTGAACCCGGAATCCTACGCCATCTGCAAGGCGGATATGCTGATCAAGGGCCAGGATGTCGCCAATATCGCCTTCGGCAACACCCTGTCCGACGATGGCCATCCTCACCGGGATTTCGACTACATGCTGTCCAACCCGCCCTTCGGGGTGGAGTGGAAGAAGGTCGAGAAGGACATCCGCAAGGAGTACGAGAGCATGGGCTATCAGGGCCGCTTCGGCCCCGGTCTGCCGCGTGTGTCTGATGGCTCCATGCTGTTCCTGCTGCACCTGATCGCCAAGATGCGTCCGGTGTCGGAAGGTGGCTCGCGCTTCGGCATCGTGCTGAACGGCTCGCCCCTGTTCACCGGCGGCGCGGGCAGCGGCGAAAGCGAGATCAGGCGCTATGTGCTGGAGAACGACTGGCTGGAGGCCATCATCGGCCTGCCCACCGACATGTTCTACAACACCGGCATCAGCACTTATGTCTGGATCGTCACCAACCGCAAGCCCGAGCACCGCAAGGGCAAGGTCCAACTGATCGACGCTTCGGCCATGTGGCAGAAGATGCGCAGAAGCCTGGGCTCCAAGCGCAAGGAACTGTCCGAGGATCACATCGCGGACATCACCCGCCTGTTCGGCAGTTTCCTGGAGGCCGAGAGGGACGGCAAGCCCATCAGCCGCATCTTTGCCAACCGTGACTTCGGCTATCGCACCATCACGGTGGAGCGCCCGGAACGGGACGCGGCGGGTAAGGTCGTGCTGGCGACCAAAGGCAAGGCCAAGGGCAAGCCGGTGCCGGACAGCAAATTGCGCGACACCGAGAACGTGCCGCTGGCCGAGGATGTGGAGGCCTATTTCAAGCGTGAAGTCCTGCCCCACGCCCCGGATGCCTGGATCGATCCCGACAAGACCAAGGTGGGCTACGAAATCCCCTTCAACCGTCACTTCTATGTGTTCCAGCCGCCCCGCCCGCTGGAGGTGATCGATGCCGAGCTGAAGCTGGTGGTGGGGAAGATCCAGGCCATGCTGACCGAGGTGATGGCATGAGCGGCGAGGTCATCCTCTACAACACCGAGGACGGGCGTACCCAGCTTCGTCTTGAGGTGGTGGACGGCACCGTCTGGCTGAGTCAGGCCGAGATGGCGGAACTGTTCCAGACCACAAAGCAGAACGTCAGTCTGCACCTGAAAAATATCTTCCAGGACGGCGAGCTAGTCGAAGGCGCAGTCGTCAAGGATTACTTGACAACTGCCGCCGATGGAAAGGCGTACCAAACCAAGAATTACCGCCTGGAAGCCATCCTGGCGGTGGGCTTCCGCGTCCGCAGCCCGCGCGGCACCCAGTTCCGCCGCTGGGCCACCACCATCTTGCAGGACTACCTGATCAAGGGCTTTGCCCTGGATGACCGGCGCTTGAAGGAACCAGCCGGGGGCGGGGACTATTTCGACGATCTGCTGGAACGGGTCCGGGAGATCCGGGCCTCGGAGAAGCGGTTCTATCAGAAGGTCCGCGACCTGTTCGCCACCGCCGTGGATTACGACCGCACCGATGAGACCGCCCGGCTGTTCTTCCAGACCATCCAGAACAAGATGCTGTGGGCGGTGACCGGCCATACCGCCGCCGAACTGATCGCCAACCGCGCCGACCCGGACAAGGCCAATATGGGCCTGACCACATGGTCGGGCGGGCGGGTGCGTAAGATTGATGTGGCCACCGCCAAGAACTATCTGAGGGATGCCGAGGTCACGGAACTGAACCTGCTGGTCTCCGCCTTCCTCGACCTCGCCAGCGACCGCGCCATGCGCCGCCAGCAGACCACCATGGCGGAATGGCTGGGCTTCGTTGACCAGTACCTGAAGCTGGCCGACCGCGCCGTTCTGACCCATGCGGGCAGCGTCAGCCACGACCACATGCTGAAGCTGATCTACCAGCGTTACGCCAGCTTCGACGCCACCCGCCGACAGGCCGAGCGCCAAGCCGCCGAGATCGAGCATGACCACGACATCGATGCCCAGTTGCGGCAGATCGAAGCCAGCGCCAAGGGACGGAAGAAGACAGGGGACAAGCCATGACCAAGGGCCGCTCTATCCGCCTGTTCCTGGCTGACGGCATTCCGGGCGGGATCATCACCGCCGAGATCATCAACTGGACCGGCCATGTGATGGTGGCGCCCCGTTCACGGTTGCCCGATCTGATCCAGCGGCCCGAGGCGGTGCGTACCGGCATCTATATTCTTTCTGGAACCGACCCGGAGGGCGGCCACAAGCCGCTGATCTATCTGGGTGAGACCGAGAATGTTCGCAACCGCCTCGCCCAGCACAACAAGGATGAAGCCAAGGAGTTCTGGGAACAGACCTGCGTGGTGACCAACAAGGACCACTACCTGACCAAGGCCCATATCCGCTATCTGGAAAGCCGCCTGATCAGCATTGCCTCCGAGGCCGGACGGGCCAAGCTGGTCAACGGCACCGCACCGGGTGATCCTCAGTTGCCCGAGGCCGATCTGGCCGATATGGAGTTTTTCATCGAGCAACTGCGCATCATCCTGCCGGTGCTGGGACTGGACTTCCTGAAGGAACCGGCCAAGCTGGCTCCCAAGGTGTTTGAAACTCCGCTGCCCGGATCGGATGGCCCGCCCGAGTTCCCCGGCTTCGAGTTGTTCAGCAAAAAGCATGACCTGCGGGCAGAGGCCCGCGAGATCGATGGCGAGTTCGTGGTGCTGGCCCAGTCCCAGGCCCAGGCATCGTGGATCGGGACGCCCAGCCATAATTACCGGAACCTTCACCAGCAACTGATCGACGATGGGGTGCTGATCCCCATGGCCACCGGCCAGCTTCGCTTCCTGCAACCCCATGGCTTCAAGAGCCCCAGCGCTGCCGCCGCCGTGGTCTACGGTCGCGCCTCCAACGGTCGCACGGCATGGTGCGTCAAGGGCACGAAACAAACCTATGCCGACTGGAAGGACGCTCAGGTTGATGCGGTTGCCCGGGACGGAGGCGAGGAATGAGCTTTCCCCGTTACCCAGACTATAAGGACAGCGGCATCGAATGGCTGGGCGAGGTGCCGGAGCATTGGGA
>JAYTWE010000055.1:0-2628 GCA_043744055.1 Magnetospirillum sp. | reverse complement strand
CACCATCCGCAACGCCGACCGGATTTTGGTGCTCGACCGGGGCATCTTGGTGGAGCAGGGCGACCATCGTCAGCTGATGGAGCGACGTAACTTGTACTATTACCTCAACGAGCAGCAGCTAGGCTCCTGAGTGGGGATTGTTATGACCTCCCAGGTCGCCCTCGTCACCATGCCGTTCCAGCCGCTGCGGTCACCACCGCTGTCGACCGGCTTATTGAAAGCCGAGTTGGCTCAGGCAGGCATTACAGCCGACAACCATTATTTGGGCCTGCTGTTCGCCTCCATGGTTGGGCGGGCGGTCTATGACCGGGTGGTTGAACTGCCGCAATCCCTTCAGGCCGGGGAATGGGTCTTCGCCGCAGCCTTGACGCCGCGTGACCCCACTGAGGACGAAGCCTATCTGTCCACAGTGATCGACGCCAAGCCAACCGACCGCCTTCCCAACGGACGGGAAGCGACATCTGGCATCATCCGCGCTGACCTTGTTTTCCTGCGCACTCAGGTCGATCCATTCCTTGAGCGCTGCCTGGCGGTGACCGACTGGTCGCGCTATCGCCTGATTGGCTTTTCCTCCAATTTTCAGCAGCACGCGGTGGCGCTGGCGTTCTCCCGGCTTTTGAAGCAGCGCTTTCCTCATCTGTTCATCGCCTTTGGCGGCTCCAATTGCGAGGCCGAGATGGGGGCTGCGACCTTCCGCTCATTTCCGTGGGTGGACTCGGTATGTACGGGGGAAGGCGACGAGGTCTTTCCTCGACTAGCCGCTCGAGTGCTCTCGGACGGTGAGGCTGAGCCTCTGCCCGGTGTCTGGCAGCGCGGCATGCCGGTTCCACCACCACCACAACGGGTGGAGAACATGGATCATTTGCCCATTCCTGACTTCGGCGAGTTCTTCACCCAACTTGATCACGCCGATCTGGGGCCGGGCTACTTGGAATTGCCATTCCAAGCGACCAGGGGATGCTGGTGGGGGGAAAAGAACCATTGCACCTTTTGCGGCTTCAATGGACAGGGCATGGCCATGCACCAAAAGTCGCCCGAGCGGGTTGCCGAAGAACTTTGCGCGCTCATAAAGCGCTATGGCCAGCACACCCGCCATCTGGCGGGGGCTGACAACATCGTCCCCATGGGCTACTTCGGCACGCTGTTTCCACTGCTGGCAGAGCGGCGGCATGGAGGAATGCTGTTCTTCGAGATCAAGGCCAATTTGCGCAAGGAGCATGTGGAGGCCATGGCCCGAGGAGGCGTCCATGCGGTTCAGCCGGGTATCGAAAGCTTGAGTTCTCCAGTGTTGCGCCTGATGCGCAAGGGCGCCACCATGCTGCAGAATGTCCAGATTTTGAAGTGGTGCGCCGAATTCGGGATAACCGTCTGGTGGAGTTATCTGGTTGGATTTCCCGGCGAGACCGACGACCACTACACCGATCAACCCGAGATAATGCGGTTGCTGGCCCATTTGCCGCCGCCAGCTGCCCACGGCATTCATAAGGTGCGGTTCGACCGCTTCAGCCCCTATGTTTCCAATCCCGCTGCCTTCGGCATTCGGAACATGCAGCCGGTGCCAGCCTATCGCTTTGTTTATCCTGGCGTCGATGCTGCCGCGGCGAGTGATCTCGCCTATTTCTTCTCTGGCGACTACGATGGTGCCGAACAAGTCAGCAAGCGTATCGCTATATTGGACTCAGCACTCGGAGAATGGGAGAGCGGCCAATTCAGTGCTGCCCTTTTTTCAGTATCGATCCCGGAGGCATTGATCATCGGTGATTTCCGGCCTATGGCGACCCAGTTAGTTTTCTTTCTCACGGGAGCCACCCGGTCGCTTTATGAGGCTTGCGACAGCATCCGTTCAGTCCATGCCTTGGAGGCTTTGCCCGAGTTGAAGGGGGAGCCTGTACGGCAGATCTTGGACACAATGATTGCCGACCGCTTGCTGCTTCACGAAAATGACGCCTATCTGGCTTTGGCCATCCCGATCGGGAACGGCTATCACCCTCCGACAACTGCCTGGGGGAAGTTTTTAGCCACTTGCGGTGGTTTGATCCAGGGGTCGGCACGCTGATTTTCCAGGGATGAGAGGGAGGGGGAAATTGGTGCCGCCATCATAAATTGCGGGATTCGCGCTCTCCACTCTTTCCGGGCAAGTCCAGGATTTTGTAATCCCCATGTAATCCCGAGCGTTTTGGGATAACAGCCGCCAGAAATGGAAAGGCCCCAAAACCGTTAGGTTTCAGGGCCTTATATTGGTCGGAGCAACAGGATTCGAACCTGCGCCCCCCAGTCCCCCAGACTTCAAAGAAATCTCCGCACCACCGAACACGACTGAACCAGAACACATCATAACTACATATTTTTCTTGAATTTTTGTTGTTTTCAGCCAGCATGCCTGAACCTGACCAAACACGCCAAAACATCTATTTTGTGTTACCCCGTGTTACCCCGAAACGGAAGGCTGTCAGTCGATGGCGAAAGAAAAGAAGACATTGACCGCCCCGGCGATCAAGCGCTTCCCCCCTGCCCCGCCGGGCAAGCGCGTCGAACACTTCGATGCCGCCTTCCCCGGCTTCGCCCTTCGGGTGACCGACAAAGGCGAAAAGTCCTTCGTCCTCTTCACCCGGCTCCACGGCAAGCAGC
>JAYTWE010000054.1:0-7729 GCA_043744055.1 Magnetospirillum sp. | reverse complement strand
GCCGATCACCTGGGCGCACAGAAACGCGCCGGTCAGCCCCACCGCCATATCCTTGTCCCACATGGCGAGGGCGAAATTCTCCAGGCGGCTCCAGCTCGTATCGCCGCCCGGCTTGACCTTGGGGTCGTTGGCGGCGTTGTTGATCAGGATGTCGCAGCGTCCGAATTGCTTCAGCACGGCGGTAAAAGCTTCGGAAATGGCGGTGGGATCGGTGATATCCACCTTCTGGGCCATGGTCGGTCGGCCGGTTGCCGTGGCGATGGCGGCGGCTTTCTCCTCAGCCAGGTCCAGGTTGATATCCCACAGAACCGGAATGCCGCCCGCCTCGGCGATGGCCTCGCCATGCTTGGCGCCCAGCAGCCCGCCGCCGCCGGTGATGATGGCGACCTTGTCGGTCAGCGAGAAAGACTCCAACACGCTCATCACACAGCCTCGGTAAAACAGGGGGGGAGGGGAATAGCGCGCTTTTCGCTCATGGAGCGCCGGGCGGCGGCGACAATGGCTTGGGATGCCCAGGCGGCACGCAGATGCTCGTCATTGCCGCCCGCGTTGAAATCGGCCAGCAGGGCATCGGCCTGGGCCTCGAACATGGAATCATTGGTCATGGCGGGTTCGGCCCACTCCTCCGCTTTACCGCTGGCGTAATCGGTGAAAGTCAGGCGGTTGCCGTCCTGGTTCCAGGCCAGAAAGCCATCCGTGCCGGAAATCTCCAAGCCGCGCCGGGGTTTCTTCTGCATGAAGCACAGGGAAAGCTGGGCGGAAAAGCCGCCGTAATCCAAGGTCAGCTGGGCGGTGTCCTCCACCTCCAGCTTTTCCGGCCCGAAATTGCCGCCGGTACAAAAGACATGGTTGGGGTTGCCGAAGAACCAGTGGGCCAGATCAATCTCGTGAATCTCGGTCAGCAACACGCCGCCGCCCAGTTCGGGCCGCACCGCGTAAAGGCTCCGCCAATCCTCGTAGCCATGCCAGACAGGCACATAGGAGCCCACCTCGAAGCGGGCGGCGATGATGCGGCCCAGACGGTTCTGCTCCAGCAGGTCCTTGATCCGCTTCAGCAGGGGGTGATGGCGGCGCTGGAACGACAGGCGGAACGGCGCGGCGGAGGCCTCCACCGCCCGGCGGAAATCGCCGAAGCCGTCCAGAGAGTGCGACCACGGCTTTTCCACCAAGATGCCGCAACCGTGACGGGCGGCGGCCAGCATGGGGTCCAGATGCAGCGCTGAAGGGGTGGAGATCACCACCAGATCGGGCTTCTCCGCCAGCCCGGCTTCCAGGCTGGTCACCGGGACCAGACCGTATTCGTTTTCCAGAGTCTTGCCCGCCGCCACAGTAAAGTCCGGGTTCAGAACCGGAGTCGCGCCAGTGCGGCGAAAGCTGGTGAAACGGGCATGGGGCAGCCGGGCGCGCAAGATGCGTAGATGGCGCTGACCGGCTCCGCCTAATCCCACGAATAAGACGCGATCAGGAATCATCGTGTCTGGGCTTCGGCGTGGAAATAGCTGACCAGCCCCATATTATACTGGGCTGTACGGATGGGGTCTTTGCCGCGCTGGGTCTCGAAGGTGAAGGGGCCATCATAGCCGATCTCAGCCAGGGCCTCGAAGACCGTCTGAAAGTTCACCAGACCGGTGCCCAGCAACACGTTCTGGTTGGCGGCGTTCTTGTCCTTGATATGGACATGGGCGATGCGGTCCCTCCCCAGCCGCCGGATATCGGCGGGCAGGTCGTGGCCGAACGCCACCCGGTTGCCGGTGTCGTAGACCACCTTGATATTGGGATGATTGAGCCGGTCCATCAGGGTGATCAACTCGGCCCCGGTCAGGATGGTTTCCAGGCAGACCACCATGCCGCACTGGGCCGCCTTATCAGCGATGGCGTGCAGGGGTTCTTCGAAAATCCCGGCATTGGCGGCGGTCAGTTCAGAGAACTCGAACAGCGGCATGATGTATTTTTCGCAGCCCAGCTTGCCGCCCTGCTCCAGCAACCGGAAATTCTGCTGCAGGACCTCGTTATCGCCGGGCAGGGTGTGATCGACGATATAGTCATTGCACAGCGCGTGCAGGGTCAGGCCGTTGCGCTCAGTCAGGGCCTTCAGTCGGGCCACGCCCTCGTCGCTCCACACCGGATTGGCGGGGTTGTGGTCGCGCTCGGCGATCAGCTCGATGTAATCCACCCCCACCGCCGAAGCGATGAAGAACTCTGACTCCCAGAACTCCTGGGGGAACCATTGCAATTCACCAGGAGGCGACTGAATCAGCCGCCCCTGCACCATGCCGAAACGCAACGTCATCTCCATCCCCCCTTTAACGGCCGATCTGATTGATCAGAGCGGCCAGGATTTCGGCCTTGTTGCGGGCGTCGCCCAGGTCGCGGTAATTGGACTTGAACTGCATGATGCGCTTTTGCAGCGCCTCGGCCTTGGGGTTGAGGCCGGGGGCCATGATGACGCCGCCGTACTCCTTGCCCTTCAGGGCCGGTTCCAGATAAGGCGTGACCACGCAGCCATAAAAGCCGTCGCCGCCCATCTCCTTATAGCGGTTATAGAAGTCCTTCCACTTCACACCCCGCTCCTCCAGCCCACGGTAATCCACGGCGAAGGTGTAGTAGGTATGTTCGAAGCCCTCGCGCACCACCTGGGGCACCATCCAGGAACAACCGGCGATGGCTTTCAGGAACAGCCGCCCGCAGGCCTGGCGGCGGGCGACGATATGGTCCACCCGCTCCAGCTGGGCCAGCCCCACCGCCGCCGAGATGGCATTCATGCGGTAGTTCAGGCCGATGGTGTCGAAGCGTTCGTAATCGGGGTCCTGGACCGTGGACATGGCCAGATGGGTGCGCCCCGCCGTGGCGGTCATATGCTTATAGCCGATACCGGCGAATTTACGGGCACGGGTGGCCAGCTTGTCATCCGACGACACGATCATGCCGCCTTCGGAGCCGGTGGTCAGATGCTTCTTATGCTCGAAGCTGAACACGCCCATATGGGCATTGGCACCCGAAATCTTGCCCTTGTAGCGACCCATCATGGTCTGGGCCGAATCGTCGATGACGATCAGGTTATGCTTGGCCGCCAGGGCCATGATCGGGTCCATATCCACCGGTAGACCCTGCCAGGACACGGTCATGATGGCTTTGGTGCGCGGCGTGATCTTGCGGGCGATGTCTTCGGGATCGATGGTCTGGGTGGTGGGGTCGATATCGGCGAAAACCGGGGTGCCGCCCAGATGCAAGGTGGCATAGGCATCCATCACCACGGTCATGGCGGGCTGGATCACCTCGTCGCCCGGCCCGATTCCGGCGGCGAACAGGGCGGCATGTAGGCCAGACGTGCCGGAATTGACCGCGATGGCATAGCTGGCCCCCACCTTCTCGGCAAAGGCCTCTTCGAAGCGCAGGACCCAGGGACGGTCCTTGTTCTCTGGATTGTCGGAATCCAGGGCGCGGAGGACGTATTCCGCCTCGTTGCCGTTGAACTTGCCGAAGGCGGTCTTGACGTTGTTGATCAATGAGTCGGACATCGGGCTCTCTGGGTTGATGGGTTGTAGACTCAACTTGGGCCTATCCCCTTTCCGGGCGGGACAGGCGATAGCCAAAATTTATCATCGGCTGCTCGATGACGACATGGGCGATGGACGCCAGCAGAATCACACCAAGCCAATAGACTATAATATTCCACTCGCCCCACGGCAGATTTGGGCCGGTAGCCACGAACATTCCAGTGGATGAATCCAACTTATCCGCGTGGAGCAGATAAAAAAGTGGAATGTGGAGGATGTATGTGCCGTATGAAATTGTCCCGAGAAACACCACGGCGGGTAGTGAAAAGAGACGACGCAGCCAGCCGCACAGCAGGATCGCTGGCGTAAACAGCAAGATGCACAGATCCTGGTGGAAACTTATGCCGATGCGTTTGTAAAGGTTAAGCGGCACGGCAAGTGCCGTCGGCATGCTGGCCCAGTCGGTGAACGCCAGCGATAAATAGCATCCAAGGATAAATCCAACCGACAGCAGAACCTCCATCCAGACGGTTACTCCGTACTGACGTAAGGCCTTCACGCCATGGAATAAGGCCATGCCAAGAAAGAAGTAGCGTAACAGATTGAAGGTTGCGTCGGTTGCACCATTGGGCGTGGCTGCCCATGAGAAGACTGCTAAGACGAAATAGGTGACCATCGCCCCCCTCCCCCCCCCCCGAGGATGTTTAGCCAGCAGTAGCATCCACAGCGGCAGCATCAGTGAATACATCATCTCGGGATAAAGGCTCCAGGTCGGCGTGCGCAACCGCCAGCCAAACCGCCACAAATCCATCATCAAAAGGTCTGACAGCAGCGTCAGAATCTGGCGCGGCATCAGCGTGGCCGATACCCCGACGACGGTGATAAACATGATGACGAAGTAAAGCACATAGAGCGGGTAGATGCGGAAGAAGCGGCGCTTTAAATACGAACTGATGACGTCGGCTGTAAGCGGCTTGGCGCTAAGCCCCGCATAGAGCACGTAGCCCGACATAGCCGCAAAAAGGCTGACCGCATAGGGGAAGATGGCGCCATCGACCACCTTGAGAGCTTCCGGCCCGGATAAGTATTGGAAGTAATGTCCGAATACGACAGAAGTCGAGACGATGCCGCGAATACCATCAATGGCGAGATCACGCTGCTGGCTGTAGGCACGGGTTGCGAAGCTTCTCGCTAAAAACTCGCGCAGATGTCGATTCGATAGCACGCCCGCAATCATGACGGCCGTACCGGCAACCCACCAGAAAATACCGCTGCTCATCAGTTCAGACCTTCTTGGCGGCTTGGCCAGCCGCCCATTCGTCATTACGGAACCAGTTGATCTTATAGAGGTCGGGATTCCGCCGTAGCAACTCGTCCACCGCTGGACGCGGGGCCAGATTGCCGACCATGCGCCGGATGGAATCCAGCAGCCAGTAATCCTCCTGGTAATCCAAGGTCAGGCGGACCTTGACCGGGTTGGGATCAATTTCCGGCAGGGCGGTCTTCTTCAGGCCGGGGACCTTGGCCACGTGATACCACATCATCTCGGTATCGGCTTCGGCGTCCAGATCGGCCGAGGCCCGCCGCACGATATCGGCGGTCATGGTATAGCCGACACTGGCACCGCCCGCCGACGAACTTTCCGTTGGCGCCACCATGTCCCAGCCGTCCTCCGCACGAAAACGGTAGGAGCGGCGCATCTCGGCTCCGTCGAAGAAAGGGTCATCGGCATCCACGGTATGGAAGGCGTCTAAGCCGAAATGGGCGGCGCAATCAGACCAGCGCCGTAGCTTATTGGCGAGTGAGCCACGGAAGCACTTGACCTCCTCAGCTGCTGCGATGCGCTCGATGATATCGTCCGTGGGGTCGATACTGGTGCAGATGATGGGGTCGATACCAAAATGTTTGGCCCGACGGATGATGTGCTCCAGCACATTACTATGCTCTCCAAACGGCAGCAGACATTTCTTCGGAAGGCGCGATGATGATGTGCGAACGGTAACGAGGCCAGGAATGGGTGTGTCGATCATGAACTCGGTTCCAATGAGGGCGAATATCGCAGCATCATGCCGGAGGCCGTCAACCTGGGAGAGATAAAAATTACGCAGACATCCCTCTCGGCGGAAGCCGGCGGCAGCCAGCGCCTTGATCGAGGCTGAATTGTCAGCCTGGGTCTTGACCCAGATCCGGTGGAAGCCACCGGGGCCAAAGGCCCAGCCGAGCACCAGTGCCAGGGCTTCAGTAAAGAAGCCTTGCCCCCACACCTTGGGTGACAAGCCATAGCCGATCTCCGCCGATCCTTTGCGCCAGTCAATATCCAGCAGCCCGAACGTACCCACCACCTGTCCGTTGTCTTTTGCCCGGATCATCCAGTAATGACCCGTTTGTCCGTTAGAACGGCCGGTCAGTTTCGTGAAATAGGTTTCGGTTTGATCCCGTGTCACGAAGGGAGGAAATTCCAGAAAACGATAGAATTCCGGCATGACCGAATAGGCGTGCAGATCGTCAATGGCGGTCGGATCAAGCGCGATCAGGACGATCCGATCGCCCGTCAGGTCGGGGAAAACGTCTGGAGGGTGCGTCATGGTCTATTTGATACTCTTGGCGACTTCCTGAGCGACATCCTGGTAGAACTGAGAATACTCGATCGTTGTCGCGAGATCGGGTAAAATGGCCTCGATGTGATCCTTACGGCCAAGCCAACAGTTTCCACAGAGTGTCCCCGCTAAATCCTTTTCCATGTGACGACGGCGTAATTTTTGGAATGGATCGCTGGCCCAGCCCTCTGTTAACGAGACTTTGTTCAGGTCGGCAACGACAAGGTAGTTCTGATAATCCGTGCAGCAAGCAGTAAGATAGCCTTCGCATGTGATGTGCAGCCGATTGAACGGCATCTTGCAGATTGTCGTCGGCGGGGGGGCCTCGGAGACCCCCAACAGCGACTGGACCAGAGGCATCTGCCCGAACTGCGTGGTGCATTCGCGGAAGGATATTTCATCGACCAGCGGTGAAATATCGCGGGTGAAACTCTCTATTTCATGTCGGGTGATGTTCGTCACGGCGAAACTGATGAACAGGGCGAGATGACGGTCGAGTGTTTTCCGGTACTCTGAGATGAAGCGCAGATTATCGATAACCTTATCCCATTCATCGTGGCCGTGAATCTTGGCATAGGTCTCTTTGCTACCAGCATTGATCGAGAACTTTATTGAATTCATCCCGGCATCAATGACGGCTTTTGCCCGCTCTGGCGTCGCCATGGCGCCATTGGTCGAGATATAAATGTATTCGTAGCCTATCTCACGTGCCCAGCTAGTGAATTGCGGCAAGTCCTTGTGAACGAAAGGCTCTCCGGTGGTATAGAACCCAATCTCACGCGTGCCCAACTCATAGGCCTCGGACATGAGACGGCGAAGAAGGGTAGAGTCAAGCCGACCCATCTTGCGTGTCGCATAGCTGTTGGCGCAGAAAATACACGAATGATTGCAAGCATTCGACAGCTCGACCAGCATATTTCGTGGGAATGGTGGCGTTTCCACAACCAAGTCCTTCCCAGCATCTTCATAGTACTGATCGGACATTCGCTCAGAGAGTTTTTTCATCTTCTGTCCTCGGCGGTTCTTTACTAAAGTTAGCAGCCGCGCAGCTTCTTGCGAATGGCCAGCTCGGCCTCGGAGAGCACTCTCTCGCCATTGCCCAGTGCCTTCTGGATTTTGCGCACCGCGCCGCACATCTGCATGAAGCCCGACGGCTCCACCGAAGCGGCCTGATCCGAGCCGTACATGGCGCGGCTGAGCGTGATGTGACGCTCCAGCGAGGTGGCCCCCAGGGCGGCGGCGGCATAGGAGACGGCAAGTCCGACCTCGTGACCGGAATAGCCGACCTTGCAGCCATAGCGCTGCTGCAGGACCGGGATCATCTTCAGGTTGGCGTCTTCATCGGCCATGGGATAGGTGCTGACCGTGTGCATCAGCTCGAACGGGCAGTTCTTCTTGCGGAACAGATCGACGGCGGCGTCGATCTCCTCCCAGGTGGACATACCAGTGGAGATAAAGGTATAGCGGCCTTCCTCGGCCACGGCTTCCATGATGTCCATGCGGGTCAGCATGGCCGAGGCCACCTTATTGTACTTCAGATTGAACTGACGCATGAACTTCTGGCTGTCCACGTCCCAGGCGGAGGCGAACCATTCGATGCCCTTGCTCTTGCAATAGGAATCGATCTCGCCGTAT
>JAYTWE010000053.1:0-3934 GCA_043744055.1 Magnetospirillum sp. | reverse complement strand
GTTCCTTGCGGAACCGCCCCTTTTTCTTTGTAACGATCAGGCTGCCTGAGAGCGGATTTCCAGCAAGAAGCCCTGGATTTCGCGATTGAGCGCCCCGTTATGGGTAATGATCTCGCTGGTGGACCCCGCCACCTCTTCCGCAGCCTGACGGCTGGTCTTGGTTCCATCGGACACCAGACCGATATGCTCGGACACCTCCCGCGTGCCACGGGCCGCTTCTTGAACGCTCCGTGAAATCTCGGATATGGCGGCGTTCTGCTCCTCCACCGCTCCGGCGATGGAAGAGGTCGCTTCATCCACCCGATTGATGGTTTCCCCGATATGGCGGATGGCGATAACCGCCTTTTCCGTCTCGGACTGCACGGAATTGATCTGGGCGGTGATCTCCTGCGTCGCCTTGGCGGTCTGGTTGGCCAAGGTTTTCACCTCACCCGCCACCACGGCAAAGCCCTTGCCCGCCTCTCCGGCCCGCGCCGCCTCGATAGTGGCGTTGAGGGCGAGAAGATTGGTCTGCCCGGCGATGGCGTCGATCAGCTTCACCACCTCGCCGATCCGACCGGCGGCGGCGGCCAGGGCAGCCACCATGGTATTGGTGGCGGCAGCCTCGGCGGCGGCGGTGCGGGCGATATCGGCGGTCAAAGAGACTTGACGGCTGATCTCGCTGCCCGATGCGCTCAATTCCTCGGCGGCGGAAGCAACCGTCTGGACATTGGATGATGTCTGTTGCGTGGCCGCAACCACCACCGATGTCTGTTCCGACGTGGCTTCGGCGGTGCGGCTCATGGCGATGGAAGCACCGTTCAATCGCTCGCCCACCGTCGCCATGGCGCTGATCGCCGCTTTGACGCGGTTCTCCAGCCCCGTCGCCATGTCACACAAAGCACGGTTGCGATCTACCGTCGCCGCGTGCTTCATTTCCTCTTGCTGATTCAACAGGCGCTGATTCTCGATGGAATTGGCGCGAAAGATTTCCATAGCGCGAGCCAGCTCGCCCATCTCATCTTTACGCTCTGTCCCCGCGACCTGCGAGGAATTGTCACCGGCGGCCAAGGCCCGCATACGGAGCACCAACACCCCCAGCGGCTTGGCGATCGAGCGCGCGATCAGCACGCCCACCAGCACGGCCAGGGCAACGACGGCCAAAGCTTTCAGGCCGCCATCCACCACCTTGACCTGGAACTGCTCGTCAATGTCGTCCATGTAAACGCCCGTCAGAATCGTCCAGCCCCAGGGCCTGAATATCTGAGCGTAACTCAACTTAGCAACCGGAGGCTGGTCCTTGGTCCGGGGGAAGGAATACGCCACATAGGCGCTGCCATCGCGCTTGGACAGCTCCACCTGCTCTTTGGCAAAGTACACGCCGTTGGGGTCCTTAACCTGAGACATATCCTTGCCGTTAAGGTCGGGCCGTAACGGATGCATGATGGTCCTGACATCAAGATCGGTAACAACGAAATAATCATTGTTTCCATAACGCAGGGCGCGCAAAGCGTCGAACGCCGCCGCCTTGGCGGCATCTTCGGTGGTTTCCCCCTTTGCCGCGCGGGCGTGATGTTGCGCAACGATGCTGGATGCGGTTTCAACCAGCTGTTTCAACGTCTGCCGACGGTCCTCCACAAGGCTGGTCTTCATGGCGGAAAGCCCCTGGGCGGTCAACACCACCAAGCCAATCATCATCAAAGCGACCAGCGACCAGATCTTTCCCGCAATGCCAAGCTTATTCACCATGGCAAACCTCCATTAGCTTTGTGTGGGCCTTGCGCCGAATGCCCCATATGCCTATGCATAATGGCATGAATGATAAGCCCTTCGTAGGGGACAAGAAAGCTGGATTTTAATATGGATTAAGCATGCATGTTAGAATCGGCAAGCCGAAGCCCCGGCCTTACCGACACTCAAACTCATTGAGGGAATTAAATTATTCCGCCGCCTGTACCGGGCGAGTCGCGCTCTTGACGCGCAGCTGTGCTATCAGCAATTCACGAGGATTGTGGCACGAGCCACACCAGACGACGGCGGTGCCATCACCATAACTGTGAACGCGATGTTTTCCGGTTTCATTGCAATGCGGGCAATCGAGAACCGTATTGGGGAGACTCATAAAGGACACCCTTCGCCAGATAACAAGGCACAGATAACCTTGTTCCTCGGCGGAAGAAAGCCAAAAACATGCATGGCACCCAACCGCCCGCCTCCCCCACCACAAACACTATGACGAATGTATTGATCAGCGCCGAGAGAACAAGGCCAACACCGCTTCCTGGCCTTGGCCGGAATTGCGCAATGCGGCCAACCCAAGTTTCCGATAGGTATTGGCCGACTGGGCGCTGGAGGCCGCTTCGTTCAGATCGGCCTGGGTCAGCCTGTTCGCCCCCTGAGACGCGATCGCGCCCTGGCTCTGGGCAAAGTCAGCCTGGGTCTGGAGCCGTGTGACAGCGCTGCCCAAATCAGAAGCCTGAGAGCGAAGAGATCTGGAGGCCTGGTCCAGGGCTGTCAGATCAGACTGAATATTCGCCGCCCCACCCGACCAACCCGCCGCAGCGGAAATCCCCAATGACGAAGCATCGGACGCCGCACCGCTGATGGTAACGCCAGAACCAGCAACCGTCAGACTGCCGGGATTGGCCGAAATCAAATTTGTTCCGTTGTAAGATGAATCAGACGCCAAGCCGTCGATCTGACCACGCAGGGCATTATATTGATTCTGGAGATTGGCCTGTTCGGTCGGATCGGAACTGGCCTGAGCCTGTTGCGCGACGCTTTTCAGCTGATTGACCACCTGTGAGATCGCCTCCAAGCCCGTATTGGCGGCCTGAAGCGCCCCAATCCCCTGACCGATGGAACGTCCCACATCGGACAGACTTCCCGCCCGATCCAGCAAACCGCTGGCCAGAACAAAAGCTTGGGAATTGTCAGAGACTGAATTGACGGAGCGCCCGGTCGATAATTGCTGCAAAGCGCGATCTTGCAGCGATTGATTTCGCTGGACCGAGTGAAGGGCCGTCGCCGCTGAACTTGTCTGTGAAATGCTCATCTGCCGTCATATCCGCCGAGAGGTTTCATCGTCGTCCAAATCCCAATGGAACACGATGTTAAGCTACGCCTCGACGATCGTCTGTGATGCCGATCACCCAGAAATGGATGCAGGAGCTTTGCCCAAGGAATCCAGCGCGTTGCGCAACCCTGGCCGCGCCTTCAGAACAGATCCCACTTCGATACCGCCGGTATAAGCAGTCTCCAGCACCGATTGATAAGCCAGCTTCATCTCATCGAGGCAGGGCAGCGGCACAACAATTTTTTCCAGCCTCTCCGCCAGTTTCCGAACGGCATGGACTTGGCCATTCTGACAGAAATCCTGCTTGAAACGCTGCTCACCCAACGTGGTGAACGCGATCATCACAAAGGCGGTAAAGCGCCGGATATCCCCCCCAAAAACCGGCAACAGCACTTTCAGGACCTCGCCATGCATGGCGGAAACCTGCGCCACGGAACGCCGGATCTGGTTGGCATCGGCTTTTGAGAACAGCCGGATCAGATCCATTTGCTGGACCACGCGCCACAATACCTCGGCATCAATGGCATCTCGCCCCGGCATCATCAACCGCTCAGCCGTATCAAGCAGCAGCGGCGGCCTCCCGTCCCGAGGCATGGCGCCCGGCGAAGACAAGGCCTGTAACTCGGAAACCTCCCGGATATCCAACAGACGCAACCCCAGATCGGCCACCAATGCCGGAGCCATGGGAGCGTAATGGGGGATCAGCAGAACCTGCCAATCAAATTGGAGATAGTCCCGGATGGACTGATAAAGCGCTTCGGATCGCAAGCTCGCCTTAGGGGGCTTTTTGACCGGCGGAACCGAAGACAATCCCAATGCCACGCCAAGACGCTTGGCCATGGACGGCTTGGGGGGCGGCAGCTGGAAGCGGGAGCGGAA
>JAYTWE010000052.1:0-4036 GCA_043744055.1 Magnetospirillum sp. | reverse complement strand
GACTGAGCGCCGACGGCAAAGCATCGCTCGGCCTCGGCTCGAATTTCGGGTGTGGTCATGACTCGGCGGGAATCCCCAATGTGAAATGAAACGCCGTGCCCTCCCCGGGGCCGGATTCAACCCAGATCCGACCGCCATGGCGTTCGACGACCTTCTTACAGATGGACAGGCCGATGCCGGTCCCGTCGTATTTGTCACGGGTGTGCAGACGATGAAAAATCTTGAAGATCCGGTCATGATAGTCGGAATCAATGCCGATACCGTTATCGGCAATGACAAAGTGCCAGAACTCGCCCTCACGCGTTGCGGTAATGGTGATTTCAGGAGAGCGGCCAACCGGGCAGAACTTGATGGCATTGCTGAACAGGTTTTGAAACAGCAAAAATATTTCATTGCCGCTACAAACCACCATGGGCAGCGGCGACGGAATCACCACCCGAGCGCCAGCCTCCACGATAACGGGTTGCAAGACCCGGAGAACGCTGTCCACCACAGAGCCGACCTGCGTTGCGACAAAAAGATCGCCGATCCGCCCAACGCGGGAAAATTCCAGTAAATCTTGAACCAAGCGATCCATCCGCACCGCGCCTTCTCGGGCAAAGGCGATGAATTCGTGCCCATCCTTATCCAGCAATCCGCCATAGCGGCGCTCCAGCAAGCCCATATAACTGCTGATCATGCGCAATGGCTCGCGCAGATCATGGCTGGCCACATAGGCGAATTGTTCAAGATCGGCGTTGGATCGCTCCAGGGCTTCGGTCCGCTCGGTCAGAACCTGTTCGGCCTGTTTGCGCTCGGAAATATCGCGGACCACCACCAGCAATCGGTCCTCATCGCCCCCGATCCTAGCGCTCCGCATATTGACCTCGACCCAGAACAGGCGGCCATCCCTGGTCCTTGCCCGCCACTCGAACAGCTGCGCCTCTCCTGCCGCGGCCTTGCCGATCCAGTGGCGCGCCGATGCCAGGTCAAAGGGAGGAGTTCCATCGCTCAATTGCTCCACGCTCAGACAGAGCACCTGAGCCTGATCGTCATATCCGTACATCTCCAACATGCACTGGTTAACCGCCAGAATGGCTCCGGTTTTCATGTCATGAATGAAGATGGCATCGTTGATATTATCAAAAATCGTACGAAAGCGGCTTTCACTGGAGGCCAGAGCCGCCTCGGCCGCCTTAGCCGCCGTGATATCGGTCAAAGTGCCGATATGGCCGCTCGCCATACCGGAAGGATCATGCCTGGCCCGCGCCTGGCCAAGGACCCAGGTCTCGCGGCCATCGGGGGCGATGAAGCGATATTCGGACTGAAACATCACGTTCTGATGCGCGGCCCGCTCCCATTCCGCTAAGACCCGGTCGCGGTCCAGGGGGTGCAGCGCTTTGGACCAGCCATCCCCCATGGCCTGTTCGGCGGATATGCCGGTGATGCGCGACCACCGCTCATTGACGAAGATGCATTGCCCCTTGATATCGGTCTCAAACACCCCGACCGGTGTCAGGCTGACCAATTCGCGGTAGTGCAGCTCGCTGCATTTTAAGTCCTCCAAAGCCGCCATCATACGACGGGTCCTTGACGCCACCTGCCGACGCAACACCCAAGCCCAACCCGCCAGAACCAGAGCGCCCCCCGCTGCGGCCTCCAACCCCAGGGTTATCGCCTTCACATATCGGGCATCGGGCCGCGTCAAAGCAGAGCCCAGCCATTTGGTCTGTATCTTTTCCAGCTCCGTCAGGTCGATCGCGGCGAAGCCTTCATCCACCAGCTTGAAAAGCTCCGCATCGCCTTTGCGGATCGCCCAATGAAACTGGCCGGAATAAAGCGGCTCGGTCTGGCGGAACTGAGCGTCAAACCCTTTCTTGTACAAGAAATAGGACGCAGGAGGCTGGTCCACACAGAGAATGCGCAATTCATGCTTCCCGGCGGCATCAATCATGGCTTCGTAGCTGGGATAGCGGCGGAAGCTTTTTATCCCGCGCTTGTCCAGCCAGTCGATGCAGGCATCGCCATCTTTCACTCCAACGGTAAAGCCGCGCAGACTCGCCGCGTCGGAAATACCGGAAATGCTGGTGTGAAAATAGATAGGAACGGCGATGGTGGCGTAGGGCTTGGAGAAGTCGTAAATCTGGCGGCGTTCCGGCGTCGCGAAAATGGTGTCGATGACATCGGCCTCGCCGGATTTAATGGTGTCCAGGGCTCGCCCCCAATCCATGGCGAGAAGATGAACGGTAATTCCGGTCTTACGGCTCCACGTCTCCCATCGGTCCTTGAGGATCCCCTGCAAAGCACCATCGGCGGCGCGGAAGATATAAGGCGGATAATTATCGTCCAGCACCACCGTGATGGAGGTCCGCTGTTGTTGTGCAAAGGCAGGAAGCGGAGGAAAGGCCAAGACGAGCAAAAAGGCGATGGCACAGCGGCAAAGCCACCATGCCACTCCAAAGCCCTTGGCCCTGTCATGCCTCAGTCCCATCATTACCCGCCGCCCGCTCAATCCGATGAGAGCAAACCCCATTCTTAATTCAAGGATAACGAGGAAGGCAGACGCCAGCAACCTATCCTAGATCATAACCACCAGCAGATCCTTGGCCTCCACCTGGGTGCCGGGCGCGACAGCCACGGATTCCACCGTTCCGGCCCGTTCGGCACGAACGGCAGTCTCCATCTTCATGGCTTCGATGGCCACCAGAAGGTCACCTTTCTCCACCTGCTGACCAGGACGGACAGCGACGCTGACAACCAGGCCGGGCATGGGAGCCGCCACATGGCTGGCATTGCCGGGCTCGGCCTTGGGCCGCGCCACACGGGCGGGAGCAACCTTACGGTCAGCCACCCTGACCGTGCGGGGTTGACCGTTCAGCTCGAAGAACACCTTGCGCTCGCCATCCTCGTCGGCGTCGGCGATAGCGAGAAAACGCACCACCAGACTCTTGCCCTTTTCCAGGTCGATGGTGATCTCTTGACCCGGCTGCATGCCGTAGAAGAAGACATCGGTGGGCAGCATGGAGACATCGCTGTAATGGCGATGATGGATGGCGTAATCGGTGAAGACCTTGGGATACATCAGATAGGACGCCAGTTCGGCTTCACTGATCTTGCGCCCGACCTTCTTTTCGGCCTCGGCCCGCACCGCGTCCAGATCGGCGGGCGGCAGCACTGCTCCCGGCCGCACCGTGATGGGCTTGGCCCCGTTCAGAACCTTCTTCTGAAGGGCTTCGGGAAATCCACCCACCGGCTGGCCCAGATCGCCCTTGAAGAACGACACCACCGATTCGGGGAAAGCGATTTCCTTGTCCGGGTCCAGCACATCGGCGGGGGTCAGATTGCTGGTCACCATCATCAGGGCCATGTCCCCCACCACCTTGCTGGTGGGGGTGACCTTGACCACATCGCCGAACATCCGGTTCACGTCGGCATAGGCCTGGGCCACCCAGTCCCAATGCTGCTCTACCCCCAGACTGCGGGCCTGGGCGCGCAGATTGGTGTACTGGCCGCCCGGCATTTCATGGCGGTAGACATCGGCGGTGCCAGAGCGGATATCGGCCTCGAACGGGGAATAGACGGCGCGCACGCCTTCCCAATAGCGCGACAGATCGTTCAACGCCTTTTGGTCCAGCAGCGGGTCGCGGTCGTGATGGGCCAGGGCGGCGCAGATGGAGCCCAGCGGCGGCTGGCTGGTCAAACCGCTCATGGAATCCATGGCGGCATCCACCGCATCCAAGCCCGCTTCGATAGCGGCATGCACGCTGGCCGCCGACTGGCCGGAGGTGTCATGAGTGTGGAAGTGGATGGGAATGCCCACTTCCTGCTTCAAGGTCTTGACCAGAGTAGCGATAGCGCGCGGCTTGGCCAGACCGGCCATGTCCTTGATGCCCAGGATATGGGCGCCCGCCTTCTCCAGCTCCTTGGCCATGGCCACGTAGTATTTGAGATCGTATTTGTGCTGGTTGGGGTCGAGCAGGTCGCCGGTATAGCAGATTGCGGCCTCACAAACTTTGCCGGTCTCGCGTACCGCATCCATGGCGACCCGCATATTCTC
>JAYTWE010000051.1:0-2589 GCA_043744055.1 Magnetospirillum sp. | reverse complement strand
ATCTTGGTCGGCCATATCGCCGACATCACCGGAGCGACCTCATCGGTGGGAAAGCCCTATGGCCAGGGCATTGCCGACGCCATGAACTACATCAACGCCAATGGCGGCGTGACGGGCAAGAAGATCATCTTCGAGACCGTGGACTATGCCTATGAAGTGCCACGCGCCATGGCCGCCTATAAGAAGCTGACCGGCTCGGAAAAGGCCGTCGCTATCCAGGGCTGGGGCACCGGCGATACCGAAGCTCTGGTCACCAATGTGGCCAAGGACGAGATCCCGTATTTCTCGGCGTCATATTCCGGCCACCTGACCGATCCCCAGGGTAAGACCTCGGTAAAGGGGGCTCCGTACAACTTCTTCTACGGCCCCAGCTATTCCGACGGCTGCCGCGGCCTGGTCCAATGGGCCGCCGAGGATTGGAAGAAAAAAGGCGGAACCGGCAAGGCCAAATTCGTCCATATGGGCGACAACCATCCCTATCCCAACTCCCCCAAGCAGGCCTGCGGCGCTTATGCCAAAGAGCTGGGCTTCGACGTCCTCAACGAGATCCAATATTCGCTGAAGCCGGGAGACTTCAAGGCCCAGTGCCTGTCCTTGAAAGAATCCGCCGCCAATTACGCTTATCTGGCCAACACGTCGGGCTCGACCATTTCCCTGCTGAAGTCGTGCGAGACCGTCAACGCCAATGTTCAGTTCCTGGCCAATATCTGGGGCACCGACGAAGGCTCGCTGAAGACCGCCGGTGAAGCCGCCGACAAGCTGACCTGGGTGGTGGGGGCCTCGACCTGGGCCGATGACGTTCCCGGCATGAAGCTGGTGAAGGAAATTTCCAAAATTTCCGACCCCACCGGGGCCGAAGCCCGCCCGGTCCACTACATCCGCGCCATCTGCTCGGTCTACTATATGAAGGAAGCCATGGAAGCGGCGGCAAAGAGCGGCGGCATCACCGGCCCCAACATCAGGAAGGCCATGGAGATCGGCAAGAAGGATTGGGTTCCGGCCGGACTGGAAGGCGTCTGTCTGCCGTCCACCTGGACCGGTGACGATCATCGCGGCACCACCACGGTCAAGATCTATCAGGCCTCGACCAAGGGCGGCGCCATCGGCATGAAGCAAGTCTACATCGCCGAGATCCCGCGCCGTAAGGAATGGCTGGGCTGGTAAGCGATCGGTTCGCGGGGGGCGGAATCTCCGCCTCCCGCACCTTATCTTGTGGAGATCCTCATGGCCGAACCGGCACTGAAGCTTGACCCGTCGGAAATTCTTCTTTCGGTCAACAATATCGAAGTGGTCTATGACGACGTCATCCTGGTGCTGCGCGGCGTCAGCCTGGACGTGCCCAAGGGCCGCATCGTCACTTTGCTCGGCCCCAACGGCGCGGGTAAGTCCACCACGCTGAAAGCCATTTCCGGTCTGCTGGGCACCGAGGACGGCGAGGTCACCCGCGGCGAAATCAGCTTCATGGGCGAGAACATCGCCAACCGCCCCCCGGAAGAGATCGTGCGACGCGGCATCTTCCAGGTCATGGAAGGCCGCCGCATCATCGAAGACATGACGGTGACGGAAAATCTCCGCCTGGGGGCCTTCACCCGCAAGGACGGCGGCGCCGCCATCCGCAACGATATCGAGATGGTGTTCAACTACTTCCCCCGCCTGAAGGAGCGCACCGGTCTGGCCGGTTACCTGTCGGGCGGCGAGCAACAGATGCTGGCCATCGGCCGCGCCATGATGGCCCGGCCCAAGATGATCTTGCTGGACGAGCCCTCCATGGGCCTGTCTCCCCTGCTGGTGAAGGAGGTCTTCGCCATCATCGAGAAGCTGTGCGCCGATACCGGCGTCACCATTTTGCTGGTGGAACAAAATGCCCGTATGGCCCTGAAGATCGCCGAATTCGGCTATATCATGGAATCAGGCAAGATCGTGCTGGACGGGGCCAAGGACGACCTTGTCAACAACGAGGACGTCAAGGAATTCTACCTGGGCGGCGATAAAGAACGTAAGTCTTTCAAGAACTTGAAATCCTACAAACGTAGAAAGAGATGGCTGTGAAGACTGAATTCTACGACGCCCTCGAAGTCCGCTCCGAGGACGAGCGCGAAGCGGCCCTGTTCGGAGCATTGCCCGAACAAATCGCCTTGGCGAAGGCCGATACCGCCGCCTTTGGTCGCTCGCTGGCCCATACGGACCCTGCCGCCATCACCGACCGCGCCGCCCTGGCGAGCTTGCCGGTGTTGCGGAAATCCGATCTGATCGACCTGCAACAGGCCGACCCGCCCTTCGCCTCGCTGATCTCCACCCCCAAGAGCGAATTGCGCCGGGTCTTCGCCTCACCCGGCCCCATCTACGATCCCGAAGGCTGGGACAACGACTGGTGGCGCATCGCCCGCGCCTTGTTCGCCGCCGGTTTCCGTCAAGGCGAGCTGATCCACAACTGCTTCTCCTATCACTTCACGCCCGGCGGCGTGATGTTCGAAAGCGGCGCCCATGCCCTAGGCTGCCCGGTCTTTCCCGCCGGGGTGGGCAATACCGAGCAACAGGCCAAGGCGGTGGCCGATCTACGGCCCGCCGGTTACGGCGGCACGCCCTCCT
>JAYTWE010000050.1:0-5831 GCA_043744055.1 Magnetospirillum sp. | reverse complement strand
ACCACAGACAATTCGCTACGTACAATAACAAATAATAACGGGATGTGACGAGATGTAATGCGCCGAAAGACTCAGTTTAGAAAGATGGTAAACGCCAGGAGTTCAACCGCGGAGTCTTGGCGGATTCCCCCAACATCACACTTCGCAATAATTGGGGGATGGGCTGAAAATCAAAATCAACACACCCCATTCGTTATGGATAATGCCAATGGCTGAGTGTCCGCAACTAAGACTTGCCCTTCCTAGCGGATGAACTTCGCTTTGGCGGTTTGACGCAAGCCGGTGCCGGGAGGGCGAGGAGAGGCTTCACGGTGGCTTCCGGCACCATGACGGCAGGTGCTGGCAGGGGAATCACGGCAGGTGGCGAAAGCTGGACTACGGCGGGAACCTGAGACATCTGACTGCTGAGAAGCTCTACCGTCTTGATGAGCGAGTGCAATTGTCCCTTCAGTTCATCCATGGATGGGTCGGCCTGTTCCCGTGACTTGCCTTTTCCCAAGGCGGCACTGCCGCCATTCAAAAACGCATCCTGCCAAAGAGAAAGCTGCTCCGAAGTCACCCCCACGGACAGGGCAACCCATTCGCATTCCTCCCCCCGCAGGACTCGCATCACCGCTTCGGACTTCTGCGCCTTGGTAAAGCGGCGTCGAGCCTGGGATTGCCCCGCCCCGGCCCGCCGCCCCGGCATGGGAGTAACGGGGAGAGAGGACGAGGGGGCTGCGGCGGCACCGCCCAGACCACGCATGATCGGGTGCAAGGATTGAGGCTCGGCCGGAGCTTGGGGCAAGATTGGAGCCAAAGCAGCCAGGGACGATGTCTCCAATTGAGCGACAATCTTATCCAACTCCGCCAAGGCAATGCGAGACGCCATGGAAACAGCGGAGAAGTGTTGTGGCCCACTCAATATCTTCAACAAACTGATCGTGTCATCCACATAGGCACGCACCACAACAGCCGAGCGCCCTTCGGGATTTTGGACAAATCGCCGGACTCGCGCCGGAATGCGCCGTAACAGACCAACGCGCCGCGCCGACAGAACCTTGAACTCCATCACCTTTATCAACAGAGCAGCGTGACGGACGGGATGCATATTCTCGAACAGGTATTCGATCAGTTCGATCTCGGCGAATTCCAAAATGAGAAATGAGCCCTGAGTCGTCTGCCAATCAAGGATGAAGGAACTGATGGCGGCCAGCTGCGCCGCCATTTCATCATTGAACACATCCGGGTCCAGCATGGTCCAGGCCTTGCCAGCGGCAATAGGCAAGCGGCCGGGCAGGCCAAACCGGCGGGTAAGATTGCGCGCGACGGCCATCAAGATCCGGCTGTCGGAATTACGGGTCCCGCGTGGGAAGCAATCATGCAGCAGATCCACCGCCTGGAAATCCAGGCTTGGCGGCTGATCAGCCAGCAACAGACCTGCGGCGGACACATTGGAGGGAATGCTCGGATCACCTTTGGGCGGCAAATGCCGCAAGATGAAATCAATTCTGGCCTGCGCCTCGACCGGCTCCATCTCCGGCATCTGCGGCGCATCCAAGCGCCCCAGGCTGCGAGGAGCACCCGATGGCTGTTGGTTAGGCTCCGCAGTGGGATGACTCAAATGCCGGGTAAGAACCTCCTGCATCCATCCGACGGCGCGCAATCCTTCGCCCAAGGCCGCTTGAGCCACAAGAGAGCCGCGCTGCAACCACCCGATTAGCCGTTTTTGCTCGGAGCCAGCCTTCGTGACCTCCTGAGCCTCGCCCATGTTCTTTGGGGGCAAATCAGTCGATGAGGCGGCAGTCCACCCCCCCACTGGCAAAGATGGGGAAAGCGGCTCGACCTCAAGCGAATCGGCCTTGTCTTGTTTGGCCGCCAATCCTTGCATCGCCCTCTTGATCTCCACGCCACATTCCAATCGGTGAATTTACCCCAGTTTACCCTTTCAATCAGCCCAATACCTTGCGTGGCAAGAAGAAAGCGAACAACGCCCCCTTGCCGGGCGGGCTTTCCGCCCAGATACGGCCGTCCAGATGATCGACGATATTGCGGCTGATGGTCAGGCCCAACCCCGTCCCGGCGGGTTTGGAGGTCATGGTGTCCCCCACCTGCTGGAACTTGTCGAACACCTTCTCGCGCGCCCAATCAGGAATGCCAGGGCCATTGTCTTGAACCGAGATGGTGACGCCCTCCGCCTCATCGGCCAACATCACCTCCACTCTGCCGGTCTCGGGATCGCAGAACTTCACCGCATTGGACAACAGATTAATCACCACCTGCGAGAAACGGTCACGATCGGTGGCCAGCCAGATCGGGCTTTCCGGCAGATCCAGCGCCAAGGTCACGCCTTTATCCTTGAACAACTGCCCGACCGAGCTTGCCGCCTCTTCCATCAGCTTGACCAGATCAGTATCGACCAGATCCCAAGCCCCGGTTCCCGCCTCCAGCTTGGCGAGGTCGAGAACCTGATTGATGAGACGGGTCAGTCTCTCACTCTCCTTGATGACGATGCCAAGAAACTCCTGACGCTGGGACAAATCCACATCGGGATTATCGAACAAAATCTCGGAGAACGAGCGAATGGAGGTCAGCGGCGTGCGCAACTCATGGGTCACGGTGGCGATGAACTCATCCTTCAGCCGCGATAGATCGGACAGCTTCTCATAGGCCGATCGCAATTCGGCGGTGGTGGTCTCCAGCTCTTTCGATTTCTGCTCCAGCTTGTGGCTGTAGGCGATCACCTGAGAGTTCTCGTCGAGAATATCCATCACCTCGTGCAGGCTGACGATCTCGCCTTTGGCCACTGACGCCACCACCACCCGAGCGGTGGCGGTGCCGATGGCGCCCGCCAGCAGCCGTTCGGTGAATTCCACCAGTTCGGGATTAGCCTCGTCCTGAGATGGGCTGATGCGATGCGAGGAGACAAAGGCGGAAAAAGCGGATTCCGCATGGTCGAGGCCGACAAAACGCGCGGCCAAAGCCTGAAGATCGGAAATGGCGGCATTGCCGCGCCAGAACTGTGACGTCCCTCCCGGTACCGAATTTATGGAATCCACGAAAAGAGAAGCCTGAATGCGCTCGATGGCGCTTTGCCGGGTAATCAGAGAGACCAGGACGTAACTGCCCATATTGGCGATCATGCTCCACATCAAGGCGTGGGGAACCGCCTCCATCCCCGCCAGCCCGAACAGCGCCCCCGGCTTTAACAGCGCAATCCCGAACGGTCCCATTTCAGTGAAGCCAGGCGGCAGAACCCCTGACCGCGCCAGAGACGGTAAAAACAAGGTATAGGCCCAAACCAGAAAGCCCGAGGCCAGACCGGCCAGCGCCCCCGCCTTGCTGCCTCCCCGCCAGAACAGGCCTCCCAGCAGAACCGGGGCAAACTGAGCCACGGCGGTGAACGACATCAAGCCGATTCCCACCAGGGTGAAATTCTCCCCGGTCAGGCGGGCATAGAGATAGCCCAGCAGTAAAAAGCCCGCGATGGCAAGGCGGCGGATGGCCAGAACAACTCCGCTCAGACTTTCACCTCCCCGACCGAACCTCATTGTGCCCCGCACCAACAGCGGCATGGCGATATAGTTGGAGAACATGGTGGCCAGTGCGATGGTCTCGACAATCACCATGCCGGTTGCCGCCGATAGGCCGCCCAGAAAGGCGATGGTGGCGAAAACCGGGGAGTTCCACGCCAAAGGCAAGGCTAAAACATAGGTGTCCGGGTCCACCCCCAGATCACTGAAGGCCAATCGTCCGGCCAAGGCGATGGGCAGAACAAACAGATTGATGAGAATCAGATAAAGCGGAAACAGCCACGTCGCCCGCCTCACATGGGCCTCGTCCACATTCTCCACCACCGCCACCTGGAATTGCCGGGGCAGACAGATGATGGCCATCATGGACAACAAGGTCAGGCTGATCCAGGTGCCGTAATCCCCCGCTCCGCTGAAACTGAACAGCCGGGCGATCTCGGGCCGGGCGGCTGCTTGTTCAAACAGATCGGAAAACCCGTCATGGACGCCATAGGTGACCATGACGCCCACCAGCAAAAAAGCCGCCAGCTTCACAATGGATTCAAAGGCAATGGCGCTAACCATACCGCGATGATGTTCCGATGCGTCGATATGACGGGCACCGAACAAAATAGAAAAGACCGCCAGAATCACCGTGACGTGAAAGGCGGTATCCAACAAGACCGGCAGAGCGCGGGTGGGAGCCTGGGACATGGGATGACGGGCCAGAAGCTCGAACGTATCCGACACAGCCTTCAATTGCAGCGAGATATAAGGCACGATTCCGATGATGGCGATGACCGTGACCAATGCGCCCACCGAATGGCTTTTGCCATAGCGCGACGAAATAAAGTCGGCGATGGAGGTGATTCGCTCGGCCCGTCCGATCCGAATCATCTTGCCGACCACCATGGGCCACAGCGCCGCCATAAGGGTCGGCCCCAGATAGATCGGCAGGAACATAACGCCCCGGCTGGATGCCAGACCGACGCTGCCAAAAAAAGTCCAAGATGTGCAATAGACCGCCAGGGACAGAGAATAAACCCAAGGCCCACTCAACGACGCCCCGGTCCGCCCCACCTTGCGGTCGCCGTAATAAGCGATGGCGAACAAAACCAGCAGGTAAAGCAGCGAGACGACGGCCAGCAGTCCGGTGGACATCTTATTCCCCCTCGCCCTGCTCGGCGATCAGCGCCAGGAGTCCCGTCAACCCGATCCAGGCGACGAAGATATAAAGATATAAGATCGGAACGCCGCCCACCCGGCCATCACTCATACACAGCATCAGCAAAGGCGGCGTGAACAAGGCAATGCCAAGCAAAAAAACAGCCGCCAGCTTATCCCTGATGGCCTTTGACTTTCGCAAACGAAAGGCACGGCGCTGCGGCATGACTATGCCTCGACAAGAGTTTCAGTACGGCTCAGATGGGTCCGAACCGCATCCATGACCATGTCAAAATCCCCGAGACCTTTTTCTCGCAGCCGATCCATCTGACTAATCAGAATTTCGGCGGTCAACAGTGCCTTGCCGATTTCGGTGCGATGATCTCCCACCCGAATCCCCAGACGCCGGGCCACGGATTCCAAACCATGATCGCCTTCGTCGGGGTTCAAAAGGGCCGAGATCATCATGGTATCGAATACCGGGCGATGGCCTTCATCACCCTCCAGCAATCCGATACACGACCCGATGCCGTGAACGGCAATGACCGCATCGCCCGCAAAGCTGAAGAACTGCGGCAAGACCACGATCAAGGGCGGTTTGCCGTCGGAGGATTCCTCCATCCCCGACGCCACCCGCCGCTCGAAACTGTGCGCCGTCAGCAACCGGCCATCTTCGACCCGCACCGCCCCCAAAGCGGTGATGCGCTGATGATCGCCCGCCAAGGCTGCTCCCAAAGGCGTGACCACGGATACGGCGACAAACGGCATGTGATCCAGTTTACGCCCGGCGAAGGGGCCGGTATTGGCGTGGACCAGCAATTGAGCACGCTGCTCCGCTTCGGATAGCGACGGAGAATGCCCCAGACCGGTCCACTCCTCGTCATTGAACTGAGCCCGGCGCGGCAGGGGCAAGGGCACCCGCAGGGCAGCGAATCCGCCACGCTTGGACAAACTCCACGGCTGCGAATCGTGACGTTCCAGCACATCGCGGACCCGTTGCGGACCCAGCGCCGTGTTGATCTCCGCCTCCAGCCAATGGGTAAGGCGGCCTTCGGGAACCGGAGCGCCTTTCCAATTGATGTCGATGTAGATCCGGCGATCCCCCAACATGCATTCCATATCAAAGACGGAACTGCCGGTATGGGCATGCAAGGCGGCGAACAGCGCCAGGAAAGC
>JAYTWE010000049.1:0-5202 GCA_043744055.1 Magnetospirillum sp. | reverse complement strand
TATTGGACCATGCCGGTCGGCTATATGGAATTGGGCGAAACCACCGAACAAGGAGCCGCCCGCGAGGTCTGGGAGGAAGCCTGTGCCAAGGTGGAGATCGACGGACTGCTGTCCATCTACTCCATTCCTCAGATCAGTCAGGTTCATATGATCTATCGTGCCCGCATGTTGAATACGGATTTTGCAGCAGGGCAAGAAAGCCTGGACGTGGCGTTATTGGCCTGGGATGAAATCCCCTGGGATCACCTGGCCTATCCCAATGTGCGCTGGTCATTGGAATACGAGCGCGAGATGAAGGGGCGGAACGACTTCCCCCCGCTTGGCATTCCCGGGCGTTAGTTACAGCGGCGAACCAATAAATTGGCTCACCTATTGCACCTCAAACGCCGGGCGCTCGCGCTTGGCTTACGCGCCATGTGGCGCGGCGGGCCTTGCCCTTGCCGCCTCCCCCTTGAACTGAATAGGTCAGTTCAAGGGGGAGGCGGTATTACAGCCTTATTCCGTCGAGAGACTTCCAAACTGAGGCGGAGTGCGCGTGCAAATCATCAGGCGGTTCCAGGCGTTGATTTCAGCGACCGCGAACGAAAGATCGCCCACTTCCTTTTCCGAGAAATGCTGACACATCTCGGAATATACCTTATCGGAAACGTCACCATCGGTAAGGCGCGTGAGAGCTTCCGCCCAAGCCAAGGCGGCCCGCTCCTTCGGGCTATAGATCGGCGCTTCGCGCCATGCGGCGAGGAGATGCAATTGGTCTTCGCTGATCCCATGCTTACGAGCCAATGGAACATGCATGGCGATGCAAAAAGCACAGCCGTTGATCTGCGAGACTCGCATTTTCACAAGTTCCAGCAGCCCAAGTCCCAGGCCGCTGTTTTGTACATACGCGTGAAGTCCCAGCATGGCCTTGTATCCGTCGGGAGAAGCTTTGGTAAGGTCGAAACGTTGGTCCATTTTTGTCCTCGTTGTGTCGGGGTGAAGCGTGGCGATATTTATTCGACCGCCGCCATGTCGCGATCGCCGCGGCGGCTTATGGTTCGTTCTTCCAGCCATGTCGCGATTTGGTGGCTGAAATTGGCGGGTGCCTTGGCGGCAACCTGCATGGCAAGCTCCCCTAATGTATGGCTGGCCAATTCGTCCCTCATGCGCTTCTCGGCAGCCAGCATGATCGCGTGAATCGAGCAAACTCCAGTGATTGCCCAAGCCGGCGTTTCAGAATCAAAAACGGCGCAGCGTTCGCGAATTTCACGGCACTCAAAAAGATGCTTGTCTCCGTCGATCGCTAAAACCACATCCAGGAAGCTGATTTCATCAGCCGATCTCGCCAGGGCAAAGCCTCCCCGCGCGCCCTCGGTGGCCACGACCAAGCCAGCCTTGGACAGTTTGGTAAAGAGTTTGGCCAGATACTCGGCCGGAACGCCTTGGAGATCGGCGAGATCGCGAACGCTTGGGGCCTGCGCCTGACTTGGGGGGGCAGTCAAATACAAGAGACAGTGCAGCCCATACTCAACACCAGCGCTGATGAATGGCATTGATAACTCCGACTCGACATATCGTAGTTAGACAACCTATGTCGTCTACGGCAGAGAGGCAAGAAAATTCCAGGGGAGAGAATTAGACCAACGGCACGCTTTATTCCTTGGCAGGAACAGCCACCCGCGAAAATCCTTCCGCCACCGGCAGATAGGATCGCCGCTTGACCTTGCTTTCACGAAGGCCGCTTCCGGCATAAATCTGCTTTGCGGCCTCCACCACGATCACACCGCCGAAGGTCTCGAACCAGCGTCGGCCGATTTCCTCGACCGCCAGGGCCGAGCGCAGCAGCATGCGCGATGCGGTGGGCGGCAGGAATAGGGCCGAGCCCCGCGCCACCGGGGTGAACATATTGTCGCGCAAAAGGCGGTTGAGCTGACTCATGGTGTAAGGGCGGCCATTGCCGAACGGGGTCCGCTCCAAACGTGCCCAGATACCGCGCCGATTGGGGGCAATCACCATCAATCGTCCACCATCGGCCAAAACCCTCCAGGCTTCACGCATCATAGCGCGGACCTGTTCGGTGGATTCCAAGGCATGAACCAGCAGTAACCGGTCAATGGAGCGATCAGGCAGAGGCAGGTCGGTTTCATCGGCCAGAGCGGTCAGACCGGGGCCTTCCGGTGGCCAGGGCAGGACGCCTTGGCTGGCTGGCATCACCGCGATCACCCGTTCCGCCTCGCCCAGAAACGTCCTCAGATAGGGCGTGGCGAAGCCCAGCCCTAAGACTCGCAACTTGGAGAGATCGGGCCACATCTGGCGAATCTGGCGGCGGATCAAGCGCTGGGCCACTTGGCCCTGGCTGGTTCCGTAGAAATCGCGCAGATCAACCACATCGGTCCACATGGCGGGATAGGCAAGGTCGCGGTTCACGGGTGCTCCTTATCTTTCCGCTTCAGAATAGGCGTTTCGCGGCTTTGGCGCTACACTCGGCGCCCCTATCAGCGAGGCCGTCATGGCGAAGATCATTGTCGAGCAGATTCCCGTTCTGTCGGATAATTACATCACCTTGGCCCATCACCCCGCCAGCGGCGCCACGGCAGCGGTAGACCCGGCCGTCGCGGAGCCGGTGCTGGAGCGGCTGGCCGCCAAGGGCTGGACCTTGACCCATATCCTCAACACCCATCATCACAGCGATCATACCGGCGGCAATCTCGACCTGATCCGCCGCACCGGATGCATCGTGGTGGGTGCGGCCAAGGATTCCCAGCGTATCCCAGGGATCACGGAGGAGGTGGGAGAGGGCGATACATTTCTGATGGGCGGCGTAGCGGTGATGGCATTGGAAACGCCAGGTCACACATCCGGCCATATGGCCTTCTGGTTTCCCGACAGCCATGTGTTATTCGCTGGCGATTGCCTGTTCTCGCTGGGCTGCGGCCGATTGTTCGAGGGGACAGCCGACGAGATGTGGACATCCTTGAAAAAACTGCGCGACCTGCCCCCCGACACCAAGGTCTATTGCGCCCACGAATATACCGCGTCCAACGGCCGCTTCGCCCGCATGGTGGAACGCGATAACCAGGCCCTTCTGGCCCGCCTGGATCAAGTGGAGAAGCTGCGCGACGCCGGATTACCCACCATTCCCACCACCATCGCCGATGAACGGGAAACCAATCCCTTCCTGCGTGCCGATATCAAAAGCGTCGCCAAAGCGGTGGGCATGGAGCCGGGAGCCGACCCCGCCAAGGTCTTCGCCGAATTACGGCGCAGGAAAGATGTATTTTAGGTTGCGACTTGGCACTAATGTATTGCGCCTTAAGACTTGGTCACGGAGTCGTTTTTGGTCGGTAAGACGCCTTGCATCAGAAAACCAAAAGAGCGCCGGACACGGATTGACGGCACTCGCCCTCTCCGCTTACGGATCCGAGAGCTTGAAGCCGCCCAGCGCGAGGCGGGCCTGACTCAAGAGACTTTGTTGGCCACGACAAAGGCACTGCGGGAGAGTGAGGAACGTTACGCCCTGGCCATGCGCGGCCCCAATGAGGGCCTTTGGGACTGGAACCCAATCACCAAGGAACTGTACCTCTCCACCCGGCTCTTATCCATTCTCGGCTTCGAGAGTGAAACCCTTCGCACCACCTCGCATGAATGGCTGAAATTAGTGCATCCCGAGGATCGCGACCGATATCAGGCAACCTTGGTGGAGCACCTCAAGGGAAACGACGCCCATTTCGAATGCGAGTACCGGGTCCAAGACCAGCAAGGCCTGTGGCGTTGGGTTTTGGCCCGAGGTCTGGTCGTTCACGATGCGTCCGGGACCGCCACCCGCATGGTGGGTTCCATCGGCGACGTCACCGAACGCCACGCCTATCAGCGGGCGCTGAAAGAAGCGAATGAACTGCTGGAGCAACGGGTCAAGGATCGAACCCATGAACTGGAACTGGCGCGGCGCCAGGCCGAGGAGGCCAATCGGTGCAAGAGTGAGTTTCTCGCGAATATGAGCCACGAGCTGCGCACACCGTTGAACGCCATCATCGGGTTCTCCGATGTCATACGATCGGAAGTGTTCGGCCCCATCAATAACTCACACTACAGCGGTTACGTCGTATCCATCTGGGAGTCCGGCTATCACCTGCTGAATATCATCAATGACATTCTCGATCTGGCCAAGGTCGAGGCGGGTAAGTTCGAACTGGCGCTCGAATCTTGCGATATCGCCCTTTTGGTCGCCGCCGCAATCAGGCTTGTGGGCGAACGGGCGTGTCATGGCGATGTAAGCTTGGTGGTCGATCTCGCCCCTGATATGGGGAGAGTGGAGCTTGATCCATTGCGGATGAAGCAGGTTTTGCTGAACTTGTTGTCGAACGCCGTAAAGTTTACTCCGGCTGGCGGCACGATCACGGTCTCCGCCATGCGTCGGAACAAAGAATTAGTGGTCACGGTGGCTGATACCGGCATTGGAATGGATGCCGCCAGTCTGGACAAGGTGATGCAGCCCTTCGTCCAAGTTGATTCCAGCCTGACCCGCAGCCATTCCGGGACCGGTCTCGGGCTGCCTCTCGCCAAGTGCTTCGTCGAACTGCATGGGGGCCGCATGACACTGGCCAGCGCCCCCGGTGAAGGGACGACGGTAACCATCTCGCTAGCTGCGGGCTAAGGCATGCCTCAATTCCATTGAATCACGCTTGCCGCACTCTCGCCCGAGGGGGCTGAGAATGCGGCAAGACCGAAATCAAGAAGTCAGGTGTCGAGGAACGAGCGCAGCTTGCGCGAGCGCGATGGGTGTTTCAGCTTGCGCAACGCCTTGGCTTCAATCTGGCGGATACGTTCGCGGGTCACGCTGAACTGCTGGCCCACCTCTTCCAAGGTGTGATCGGTGTTCATACCGATGCCGAAACGCATGCGGAGCACGCGCTCCTCACGCGGCGTCAGGCTGGCCAAGACGCGGGTGGTGGTTTCGCGCAGATTGGCTTGAATGGCGGCATCCAGCGGCAGGACGGCGTTCTTGTCCTCGATGAAGTCGCCCAGATGGGAATCCTCCTCGTCGCCGATGGGAGTTTCCAAGGAGATGGGCTCCTTGGCGATTTTGAGGACCTTGCGCACTTTCTCCAGCGGCATGGCGAGCTTTTCCGCCAATTCCTCCGGCGTCGGCTCGCGGCCGATCTCGTGCAGCATCTGGCGCGAAGTGCGCACCAGCTTGTTGATGGTCTCGATCATATGCACCGG
>JAYTWE010000048.1:0-10001 GCA_043744055.1 Magnetospirillum sp. | reverse complement strand
TCGATCCAGCGCTCGGTGGTGACCTCCTGGGCGATCACCGCCATGGGGAAGATGGGAGCAAGGTCGTCGGGGCCGATAGGCTGACCGGTGCCGGGATGCAGCGGCGGCGGGGCCGCGACCGGCAAATCAGCGTTAAGGTTGTACCATGCCTTAGGCAACCGATCCTCGGACAGCAGGTATTTGGTGCTCTCGGTCATCTCCACATTCCCCTGTTGGCGGGTGTAATTCTGTCCGTGGTTTTACCCCCGTCAGGACCACTTGCAAAGAGGCTGTGTCACAGCATGGTGGAGTTTGCATTTTCCCCTTGCGCCATGGCCAGTATCGGCATATAAAGCCGCCCTCCGCAGGGGGTACTAAAGACCCGGCGGACACTATGGGTGCATAGCTCAGTTGGTAGAGCAGCTGACTCTTAATCAGCGGGCCGTAGGTTCGAATCCTACTGCACCCACCAAGTTTACGATGCGTACCATCGCATGTGAAAGGCCCGGTCTTTTGACCGGGCCTTTTGCTTTCCCCCATCCCCCGGAAGTCCCCCCTTTGCCCGCCGATCGGCCCTACAGCGCGGGTCGGGTCACGAACTGAACACCTCCGGTGCGGCATTTGACCGCTGTACCCCCGGCAACCGCCACTGGGCAGGAACGTCAGCTATGGCCCCTGAGTGCCAGGAAGAGCCGCTAACCCAACCCTTAAGCCGTGTGACTTCCCACGAATACCTTGGACTTCCTGAGAAACACCGAGACATCCAGGCCTCGATGCAGCCCAAGCCGATCCTTGGTTTCGCGCGGCGCTTCGGCTTCCAGAACCGTCCCGTCGGGCAGCGCCAGTTCCACCCTGACCAATGGCCCCAGCACCATCACCTGACGGATGGTCGCCTGGGGCAGGTCGGGCGAGAGTTCGAGAATCTCCACATCATGGGGTCGTATGAAGGCGGTGCCGTCACCATCCACCGCGCCGCCACCGATCTGCACCCCGCACACCTGGGCGGTGCCGCCGCTGACCGAGCAGGGGACGGCGTTGACATTGCCGAGGAAGCGATAGACGAAGGGGCTGGCGGGATTGTCGTAGATGTCGGCGGGGGTGCCGATCTGCTCGATACGGCCCTTGTTCATCACCACCACCTCGTCGGCCACTTCCAGGGCCTCCTCCTGGTCGTGGGTGACGAAGACGCCGGTCAGACCCATCTCGTCATGAAGGTTGCGCAGCCAGCGCCGCAGGTCCTTGCGGACTTGGGCGTCCAGCGCTCCGAACGGCTCGTCGAGCAGCAGCAGCCTGGGCTCCACCGCCAGGGCGCGGGCGAGGGCGACGCGCTGGCGCTGGCCGCCCGACAACTGATTGGGATAGCGTCCGGCAAGGCCACTCAACTGCACCAGTTCCAGCAGGGTGTGGACCCGCTCGGCGATCACCGCCTTGGACGGCCGGTCGCTCCCCTTGCGCACCTTGAGGCCGAAGGCGATGTTCTCGACGACGCTCATATGGCGGAACAGGGCGTAATGCTGGAACACGAACCCCACCCGGCGGTCGCGGGTTCCCAATCCGGTGGCGTCGACGCCGCCGAGCCGGATGCGGCCGGTATCCGGCTGCTCCAGACCCGCCAGGATGCGCAGCAAGGTGGTCTTTCCCGAGCCCGACGGCCCCAGCAGCGCCACCAGCTTGCCCTGGTTGACCCGCAGCGATACCCGGTCCAGGGCGGCGAAATCACCGAAGTGCTTGCAGACATCCTCGACCTCGATCATGCCGCCGCCCTCCTTAATGGCCGGTGGCGACGAGTTCGTCGCGATGCCACCATTCAAGGGCGGTCTTGGCCGCCAGAGTGACCAGGGCCAGAACGGCAAGGAGAGAAGCGACCGCGAAAGCGCCGACGAAATCGTATTCATTGTAGAGAATCTCCACATGCAGGGGCATGGTGTTGGTCAGCCCCCTGATATGTCCCGAAACCACCGATACCGCGCCGAACTCTCCCATGGCGCGGGCGTTGCACAGCAACACGCCGTAGAGCAGTCCCCAGCGCACATTGGGCAGGGTCACCAGCCAGAAGGTGCGAAGCCCCGAGGCGCCGAGCGTTAGCGCCGCCTCCTCCTCCTCGCGGCCCTGTTCCTCCATCAGCGGGATCAACTCGCGCGCCACGAAGGGGAAGGTGACGAAGACGGTGGCTAGCACGATCCCCGGCACCGCGAAGATGACCTTGAGATCATGCTCGGCTAGCCACGGTCCCAGCCAGCCCTGCAATCCGAACAGCAGGACGTAGATCAGGCCGGAGATCACCGGCGAGACCGAGAACGGCAGCTCGATCAGCGACACCAGTAGGCTCTTGCCGCGAAAGTCGAACTTGGCGATGGCCCAACTGGCCGCCAGCCCGAAGGCGACATTGAGTGGCACGGCGATGACGGCGACCAGCAAGGTCAGTTTCACCGAGGACCAAGCATCGTCGCCCCCCAAGGCGCGGATATAGGCGTCCCAGCCCTTGGCGAAGGCCTCCGCCAGCACCGCCACCAAAGGCAGCACCAGGAACAGCGCCAGGAAGGCCAAGGCCAGAACGGTCAGCAGGACGCGGACGAGCAGCGAATCGCGCGTAGCGGATTTGGTCATGATCTCAGCCTCCCATCCGACTGCGCCGCCACTTCTGCAACAGATTCACCGCCAACAGCAGGACGAATGATATCGTCAGCATGATGGCGGCGATGGCGGTGGCTCCGACATAGTCGTATTGCTCCAGCTTGGTGACGATCAGCAGCGGCGCGATCTCGGACACGCCGGGCAGATTGCCGGCGATGAATATCACCGAGCCGTACTCGCCCACCGCGCGGGCCAGCGCCAACGAGAAGCCGGTCAGCAGCGATGGCGCGATGGCGGGCAGGATGACGCGGAGGAAGGTCTGCAGCCGGTCGGCCCCCAGCGAGGCGGCCGCCTCCTCCAGTTCGAGATCCACGTCCTGGAGCACCGGCTCCACCGTGCGGACCACGAAGGGCAGGCCGATGAACACCATGGCGACGACGACGCCCAGCGGGGTGAACGCCACCTTGACGCCCAGCGGCTCCAGCAGCCGCCCCAGCCAGCCGTTGGGGGCGTAGAGCGCGGTCAGGGCGATGCCGGCCACCGCGGTGGGCAAGGCGAAGGGCAGATCGACGAAAGCGTCCACCAGCTTGCGGCCGGGAAACGGGTAACGCACCAGCACCCATGCCACCAGCAGGCCGAACACGGCATTGATCAGGGCCGCCGCAAAGGCTCCGCCGAACGACAGTCCCAGCGCTGAGTGCACGCGGGAATCGCCCAGGATTACCCCCCATTGCTGCCAGGTGGTGCCGGCGGCCTTGAGCAGCAAGGCGGCGAGCGGCAGCAGGACGATCAGTCCCAGCGCGAACAGGGTAAAGCCCAGCGTCAGCCCGAAGCCGGGGATGACGCTGGATGCCACGCGTGTCCGGCGCAGCAGCGGAAGAGCGACGGCGGTCACCATCGCCCTACTTCTTCGCCACGATGCGGTCGAACACGCCGCCATCGGCGAAGTGGATGTTCTGCGCCTTGGTCCAGCCGCCGAACAAGTCGTCGATGGTGAACAGCTTCACCGGCGCGAAGGCGAAGGCCGTCTTTCCGACCACCTCGGGATCGCGGGCGCGATAGAAGTTGCGGGCGATGACAGCCTGGGCCTCGGGGGTGTAGAGGAACCGGAGATAGGCTTCGGCCAGATCGCGGGTGCCGCGCTTGTCCACCACTTTGTCGATCACCGCCACCGGCGGCTCGGCCAGGATGGACAACGAGGGCGTGGCGATCTCGAAGCCCGCGCCGAACTCCTGTAACGCCAGATAGGCCTCGTTCTCCCAGGCCAGCAGCACGTCGCCGATGCCGCGCTGGGCGAAGGTGACGGTGGAGCCGCGCGCCCCGGAATCCAGCACCGGAACATTCCGATAAAGCCGCGCGACGAAATCTTCCGCCTTGGCCTGATCGCCGTTGGTGCGGTTAAGCTCGTAGCCCCAGGCGGCAAGGTAGTTCCAGCGCGCCCCGCCCGAGGTCTTGGGATTGGGGGTGATCACCGCGATACCCGGCTTGACCAGATCGGGCCAGTCCTTGATCTGCTTGGGATTGCCCTTCCTGACCAGGAACACGATGGTCGAGGTGTAAGGCGCGCTGTTATAGGCCAGCCGCTTCTGCCAATCGGGCTCCAGCAGCTTGGCCTTGTCGGCAATGGCGTCGATGTCGTAGGCCAGCGCCAGGGTCGCCACATCGGCGGGCAGGCCGTCGATCACCGAACGGGCCTGCTTGCCGGAGCCGCCGTGGGATTGGTTTATCTTGATGTCTTCGCCGGTCTTGGCCTTCCACGACTTGATGAAGGCGTCATTGACCGCCTGATACAGTTCACGGGTGGGATCGTAGCTGACGTTCAGCAGCGTCCTGCCCTCGGCGGCGCGTGCGCCGGGAATAGCCCAAGCCAAGCCGAGGGCGATCATTACAGCGAGCAACCCGGCCAGGATCAGCCGCCCGACCTCATTCACATCGATTCGAACCATCGCAACACCTGCCTAAAATCTACTAACCTATAAATCTGTAGACTAATGGCATTTGCCGAGTCAACCCTTCTTTCTCGGCGAATTAAGGAGATGGTGAGACTGGGTTCAGATGTCGTACATCAGAACAGGCTCTGCGCAGATTCGGGCGTCACACATATCGGCGAGGCGGGTGTTGTCGAGGATGGCCGCGATGGCGTCGCGAACATCCTGCATGACGGCTCGGACGCTACAGGCTGTCTCATCCCGGCAGTCGTCACAGCGGCGATAAGCGGTGCGGGAAACGCACTGGACCGGTGCCAGAGGACCGTCGAGAATGCGGATAATGTCGCCAACCATGATGGCAGCGGCGGGCCGGGCGAGAACGTAACCGCCACCCTTGCCTTTCTTGCTCGCCAGAAGTCCTCGGTTCTTGAGCTCCAGCAGGATGGCATCAAGAAATTTCTTTGGGATGTGCTCCGCCTCCGCCACGTCAGCAATCAGGGTCGGCCCCTGGCCCTCGCGCCGAGCGAGGTAGACCATGGCCTTAAGCCCGTACTTCGCCTTGCTGGAAAGCATTATATCACCAACACTATAGACTAATAGGCTTCATAGTAGCTCAAATCCGAGCAGGCCTAAATGTAAATCGATTACAAGCAAATGTTTGGGCCTCCCGAGAATGTCTCTTGTGGGTCACATTGAGCCGGTCGGCCCCGGCGCGGCAGGCGACCGCAGTGCCCCCGACACCCACCATTCGGCGGGAGCATCCGCCCGCGCAAACCGTGCCTATCAAGGCCGTCAGCAGCAGCCGATGCATGGGATGGCAGCACCACCCATGGCCGCATCGACCTTTATAAGCGCGGTTGCTTTGTGTTGGAGGCCAAGCAGGGCAGCTTCAAGCCCGCCCCGGAAATGCCCCTGTTTCCCGGCCTCGCCGAGCACAAGCCCAAGAGCAAGGGCCACGGCGTGCGCGGTACCAAGCAATGGGATAACGCCATGATGCTGGCCCGCAGCCAAGCCAAGCGCTATCTGGAAAATCTACCGCCCGAGGAAGGTATCCCGCCCTTCCTGATCGTGGTGGATATCGGCTATTCCTTCGAATTGTTCGCCGATTTCACCAAGACCGGCCGTCACTACACCCAATTCCCCGATACCCGGAAATTCCGCTTCCAGATTAGCGATCTGGCCGACCCGGATATCCGCGACCGGCTGCGCAAAGTCTGGACCAATCCGTGGGAGCTGGACCCATCGCGGGTATCGGCCCGCGTCACCCGCGATATCGCCGATAAGCTGGCGCGGCTGGCCCAATCGCTGGAAGTCGATCTTGCGCCCAAGACGGTGGCCGACTTCTTGATGCGCTGCCTGTTCACCATGTTCGCCGAGGATGTGGGGCTGCTGAAGGAACGCTCCTTCACCGAATTGCTGCAAGAGTACAAGCCCAATCCGCCGGTGCTGCGCCAGATGCTGACCAGCCTGTGGCAAGACATGAACAGCGGCGCGTCCTTTTCTCCGGTCATCAAGGATTCAGTGCCGCAGTTCAACGGCGCCCTGTTCGCCAATGCCCAAGCCCTGGCCCTGTCGGCGGAGCAGATCGAGCTTCTGATTCTGGCCGCCAAGGCCGATTGGCGCGAGGTGGAACCCGCCATCTTCGGAACCTTGCTGGAACGCGCCCTGGATAAGGGCGAGCGTCACAAGCTGGGCGCCCATTACACGCCCCGCGCCTATGTGGAACGCCTTGTCCTGCCCACCATCATGGAGCCCCTGCGGGCCGAGTGGGACGACGTCAAGATCGCGGCGGTGACCGCCGCCAATGGAGGCGACATGGCCGCCGCCACCAAAGCGGTGAAGGATTTCCACCACCACCTTTGCTCGCTCACCGTGTTGGACCCGGCTTGCGGCAGCGGCAACTTCCTCTATGTCACCTTGGAGCATATGAAGCGCCTGGAAGGCGAAGTGGTTGATCTGCTGGTGACCGAATTGGGGGAAAAGCAAGATGCCCTGGACCTGTCCAGCCACACCGTCGATCCCCACCAGTTCTTAGGCATCGAGAAGAATGAACGTGCCGTCCCCATCGCCGAAATGGTGCTGTGGATCGGCCATCTGCAATGGTATGCCCGCTCTCGCCCCAATTTCACCGCCTGGCCAAAGCCGGTGCTGCGCCAATACGGCAATATCCGGGCCGGAGACGCGATGCTGGCTTGGCGCGACATCCAACCGGTCAAGGATGACAACGGCAAGCCGCTCAGCCGCTGGGACGGCCTCTCGAAAAAGCGCGATCCCATCACCGGCACCATGATCCCCGACGAGACCCAGCGGGTGCCCATGGAAAAGTATACCGGCCCGAAAGCCGCCGAATGGCCCCAGGCCGATTACATCATCGGCAATCCCCCGTTTATTGGCGGCAAGGATTTGCGCCAGGAACTGGGCGATGGCTATGCCGAGGCCCTGTGGGCGGTCTATGGCAAGCGGGTGCCCAATTCCGCCGATTTCGTCATGTATTGGTGGCACAAAGCCGCCGATAAAGTCCGCACGGCCAAGACCAAACGATTCGGCTTCATCACCACCAACTCCCTGCCCCAGACCTTCAATCGCCGGGTGGTGGAGCTTCATATGAATGGCCGCCACCCCATCGGATTGGCCTTCGCCATTCCCGACCACCCTTGGGTCAAGGCGCTGAACGAGAACGAGGAAGAGGCGGTGCGCGACGCCGCCCAAGTCCGTGTCGCCATGAGTGTCGGTATCCGGGGCGCTGTCGAAGGCAAGCTGCTGACCGTAACCGCCGAACGGCCGGGCAAAGACGATTCCGCCGAAGTGGTGCTGGAAGACCAGTTCGGCCATATCAATGCCGATCTGACCATCGGAGCCGATGTCACCAAGGCCCAGCCCCTCCGCGCCAATGAGAAGATGTCATCCCCCGGCGTGAAGCTGCATGGGGCCGGATTCATCGTCACCCCCCATGAAGCCAAATCCCTGGGCCTGGGTCGGGTGCCCGGTTTGGACAAACACATCCTGGCCTACCGCAACGGCAAAGACCTGACCGCCCGCCCACGCAATGTCATGGTGATCGACCTGTTCGGCTTAGAGGAAACCGAGGTGCGGCGGCGATTTCCCGAAGTCTATCAGCGGGTGCTGGAACGGGTGAAGCCCGAGCGCGATCATAATAACGAAGACTATCGACGGCTAAATTGGTGGCTCTTTGGCCGCAAGAATACCGAGCTGCGCAAAGCCCTGACGGGCCTACCCCGCTACATCGCCACTGCAGTTACCGCGAAACACCGAATGTTCCTATTCCTTGATGCATCAATTCGTCCGGATGATGCGCTTCTTAATATAGGAACCAACGACGCCTATCATCTTGGCATCCTATCCAGCCATCTTCATGTGGTCTGGGCCTTAGCGGCGGGGGGAACCCTGGAAGATCGCCCCCGCTACAACAAGACCCGCTGCTTCGACACCTTCCCCTTCCCCGATGCCTCCCCGGTGCAACAGGCCCGCATCCGGGCCTTGGCCGAGGAATTGGATGCTCTGCGCAAACGCCAGCAGGAGGCGCATTCCGACCTGACCCTGACCGGCATGTATAATGTCTTGGTCAAGCTGCGGGGCAACCAACCGCTCAGTGACGACGACCGCGCCGTCAATGACAAGGGATTGGTCAGTACGCTGCGCCGCTTGCATGATGATCTGGACGCGGCGGTGGCCGATGCCTATGGCTGGCCCGCCGATCTGCCCGACCAGGACATTCTGCTGCGCCTGGCCGCCCTGAACAAACAGCGCCGCCAGGAAGAGATTTCCGGCAAGGTGCGTTGGCTGCGGCCCGACTTCCAGACCGGCCACGCCGCCGCCCCCGCCGCCAAGCGCGAGATTGACATGGAGTTGGAGGAGGGCGAAGCCGTCGCCACCATCTTGCCTTGGCCCAAGACCCTCTCCGAACAGGTTCAAGCCATCCGCTCTGTCCTGGCCCGCCTGGGACCGCAACCCTCTGTGGAGGTTATCGCCAAGCAATTCCGCAACGCCAAGCGCGACCGCGTCGCCGAAATCCTCCAGGCCATGGCCTTAATGGGATGAGGCGCCGTCTGCACTGACGCAGACGAAAGATTCAGACACACCCACATATACCCCATCGCCTTGAGAACCCGAAGATTCCAACTCTCTCGTCATTCCCGCTTTCGCGGGAATGACGACGGGTGGGACTGGCGATTTTCGGGTTTTCATGGCGACGGAGTATACTCGTCTTGGCCGGACGTGTTCCGGCCATCCACGCGGGTCCGCAGAAAAGCATTTGGAAACAATGGGGAAGGCTGAGCTGCGTGGATACCCGCGACAAGCGCGGGCATGACGAAGTCGGGAAGCACTGCGTAGCTTTCGAATGAATCTGCGCACTATTTTTGCGCAGACAAGGATATTGCACATATTACAGGCAATAATGCACTGCCGCTTCACGTAACACCGCCGTGTTCCACCGTGGCACGATACATGCATTTCATTTGCTCGTTCAGCCGGACACCAGCGGAGCAGGCATCCCGCCCACGGGATTCAAGGCCCTCGCTGGACTATGGCTTGGCGCATGAAGCGCTCCATCGAAACGGGGTTTAAGGGGAACCGCAATGGCTTACTTAGTGCCTTCAGAATTCGTCACCAAGATGGTGGATGCTGGAGAATCCAAGATTTTCATGTCCACCCGCGACACAGTGATCCGGGCCTATATGGCTGGCGCGATCCTGGCGCTCGCCGCTTGGTTCGCGGTTGCGGTCAGTGTCCAGACCGGCTATCCGATCGTCGGAGCCATCTTGTTCCCCGTCGGTTTTTGCATGCTGTATCTGCTGGGCTTTGACCTGCTGACCGGCGTCTTTGTCCTGACGCCGCTGGCTTGGATTGACAAGCGGCCCGGCGTGACCATCGGCGGCATCTTACGCAATTGGAGTCTGGTCTTCGTCGGCAATTTCATCGGCGCACTGACCGTGGCGGTCATGGCCTCCATCGTCTCCACCTTCGGCTTCTCAACCGCCCCCGACAAGGTGGGGGCCATCATCTCCGGCATCGGCGAAGCCCGCACCCTGGGCTACGCCAAATATGGAGCAGCAGGGATGTTGACCCTGTTCATCCGCGGCATGCTGTGCAACTGGATGGTTTCCACCGGTGTGGTCGGAGCCATGATCTCCACCACGGTCAGCGGCAAGGTCATCGCCATGTGGATGCCGATCATGCTGTTCTTCGGCATGGCGTTCGAGCACTCCATCGTGAACATGTTCTTGTTCCCCACCGCCATGATCATGGGCGGCAATTTCAAGGTCATAGACTACATGATCTGGAACGAGATCCCCACGGTGCTGGGCAATCTGGTCGGCGGGCTGTCCTTTACCGGGCTGACCTTGTATTCCACCCATATCAAGACGGCTCCGAAGCGGAAGCCGGGCTGATCCATGGGATGCGGCGGAGCTTCGGCCCGGCCTGGGCCGGGGCTCCGTTTCTTTTTGGAAGGGCAAGCATGTCCGGCAAGCTGAGAATTTCCATCGGACAGCATTCCGA
>JAYTWE010000047.1:0-2741 GCA_043744055.1 Magnetospirillum sp. | reverse complement strand
GGAGCCGCAACCGGAGCAACCTTGGCGGCGACCGGAGCAGGAGCCGCAACCGGAGCAACCTTGGCGGCGACCGGAGCAGGAGCCGCAACCGGAGCAACCTTGGCGGCGACCGGAGCGGGAGCCGCGACGGCCTTGGCGGCGGCGGGAGTGGCGGCGGCAGCGACGGGCGCGGCGGCGACGGCCTTCACGGCGGGAGTGGCAACGGCGGCGGCGGGCTTGGCCTTCTGATTGGTCATAATCGGTGGCTCCTTGAGGCTTTGGGGTGATGCAGCGCCCGTCGAACAGGTCACACTGAACGGGTCATGCTGCAATGCAACATAAGGCCACTATGATCCATCCGACGGCCGAGAGTCAATCTCCGTCTTCGCACTGCAGCATAAGCGTCATCTCACAAGGCCGGATGCTCCGACCTTGAAGGTAAAATCCCTGACAGCTCCACGGTTCCGATCATATTCAGCCATGATATCCATGGGGATCGGCGCGGCAGGGCGGACACCATCGCGGCCGGGGTCCAACGCAAACAACGCAGCTGGAAAAGCGACGGCTTCAAAAGCTGCCGAGGGATACTTCCACCCGGTGAATGTGAATCGCCCCTGCTGGCAAGTAGCAGCAGTCCAGTAATAGGACCGTGAAATCAGTTCCAGCCCCACGGCGGGAGGCCCAAAGCCACCACTGCCCGACACGGCAGCGGCCAAACCATCATACTGAACCTGATCCAGTGGAATGGATCGATCATCCGAACGCCAGCCCGCCAAAGGATCGGACAGAGCCACGTCACGCAGATCACCCGAACCGATCACGCGAATCCTCAGTGAATGCCGGACGGAATCCCATTCATAAATCCGAACCTGCTCTCCCCAGACCGCGTTATAGACCAAACGGGCACGATCCGGTGCGCCCGAGCCGCAAGTCGCAGCGATGTCCTCGCCACCAACAAATGAAGCCCAATGAAATTTCCGATGAATCGGGTCGCCAATGTCCCCACCTTTGTAGGTACAGCCACCGACAAGGGCAAGAGCACCGAACAGAATCGAAATTCGCGACAAACGCATCATCATGAGTCCTTGTTGCTACGGTACTATGATTGGACTTTGAACCCGATCTTAATTGATTCATCCTAGGTGGTCTTCCGCTCTGACCCACAGCGACCTGATATCAGGAAAAAATGGCAAAAATTCGGCACCGCCAAAGCTGGACAGGGATTCGTAAATTCTTTAAGGTTCCTGAGCTAGATTAATCGAGATACGCCGCTGAACGGAAGGTCGAGACGTTGCACCTGAACTGCTCCGAGATTCTCAAAACCCTTCGTTTGATTTCAATTGCCGCGGTAAGCGCCGTGGTCATCGTACTCGCCTCCACAGACACCGCCTTGGCAGGTCGCTATGCCTCCATCGTCATCGACGCTGAATCAGGCGCCATTCTCCACGCCGCCAACCCCGACACCCGCAGCTATCCGGCATCGCTGACCAAGGTCATGACTTTGTTCTTGATGTTCGACGAATTGGATTCCGGGCGGTTCCGCCTCGACTCCATGCTACCGGTGTCGGCCCATGCCGCCGCCCAGGCTCCGTCCAAGCTGGCGCTGGAGCCAGGCGACAAGATTTCCGTGCGCGACGCCGTCTTGGCCCTGGTCACGAAATCCGCCAATGATGTGGCAGTGGTCATCGCCGAAGCCATCGGCGGCACTGAAGCCGGTTTCGGCCAGATGATGACTCGCAAGGCCCATGCGCTGGGAATGCGCAACACCACCTATCGCAATGCGTCCGGCCTTCCCGATGGCGCCCAGATGTCCACGGTCCGCGATCAAGCCACTCTGGCCCGCGCACTGATTGCCCATCATCCGGGCTATTACAAATACTTCTCCACCCGGCAGTTCGTTTATGAAGGCCAGGCGATCAACACCCATAACCGCCTGATGCTGCGCTATCCCGGTGCCGACGGAATCAAGACCGGCTACATCCATGCTTCGGGCTTCAACCTGATCTCATCCGCCAAGCGCGGCGAAAAGAGAATTATTGGTGTGGTATTCGGCGGCACCACCGGCGCATCCCGCGACAAGCATATGGGCCAATTGCTCGATAAGGGCTTCGCCAAGCTGAACCGCGGCGAAACAGTTCAAGTGGCGGAAGCCGAAACCGAATCCGACGATCTGCCCAATATTGACGAACTGGTTGCCGCCGCCCAATCCGCCAAGGCCCCGGTTGCGAAGGCAAAGCCCGTTGCAAAGACAGCCAAGGCAAAGCCTCAGCCCAAGAAAGTCGCCATGCGCGCCGCGGCTCGCGACGATGACGATGACGATGACGAAGCTGTCGGTGATGCCGATCCGTCGTCCTGGTCTATCCAGGTCGGCGCGTTCAACGAATACCGCCCGGCTCACAAGGCTGCCACCGATGCCGCCAAAAAGCTGGGGGGGCTTATTTCCAAGGGCTCCATCGACATTGATAAGGCGGGGGCCGCAAAAAAGCCCGTCTTCCGAGCCCGCATTTCCGGCTTCAATGAAGATCAGGCCCGCGCCGCATGCAAGCGTCTAGAGCGGGCGGGCAAGGCCTGCAAGCTGGTTAACCCCAACACTTGATTGGGACTTATCAGGATGTGCTCCAATGTAATGGAAGCACACTCGCCATCGGGCTAACGAGCGTGATTCAATGTGATTGAAAAACGCTCTGAATGAGCTAAAACCGTCCGAGCCGGGCCATGGTTTCCGACGCCTTAACCAGAGCCTCGGGCTTATGCTTGCGCTG
>JAYTWE010000046.1:0-5012 GCA_043744055.1 Magnetospirillum sp. | reverse complement strand
TGAGGGAAAGCGAGCAAAGATGGGCCTTTGCGCTTGAGGGCGCCGGTGATGGGGTTTGGGACTGGAATCTTCAAACCCGTGAGGCCATCACGTCGCGGCGGTGGAATGAAATCATCGGGTGTAATGATTCCGGCGCCATTAGAACCATTGATCAGTGGGAGGACCTTATCCACCCTGATGACCGGGTGCGGGTCTTGGCCGCAATGCAGGCTTATCAGGTCGGGACGCGGGCAGTCTATGTGGTCGAATATCGACTTCGATGCCAAGGCGATACGTGGAAATGGGTTCTCTCCCGCGGTATGGCGGTGGAGAGTGATGCCGAGGGCCATCCTCTCCGCATTATCGGAACCATTACCGATATCTCCGAGCGTAAGGCCATTGATGAAAAAATACATCATATGGCGCAGCATGATGCGCTGACCGATCTGCCGAACCGAGCCTTGTTTAGCGATCGTTTGCAGCATGCCTTGGCCCAAGCCAGGAGAAACGATGAGCGTTTCGCCTTGATCTTTCTCGATCTGGATAACTTCAAACCCATTAACGATAATTATGGTCATGCCGTAGGCGATGATCTGCTGCGGCAGGTGGCGCGTCGTCTTCAGGGGGCGGTTCGCGAATCCGATACCGTCGGGCGGATTGGCGGCGATGAGTTCGTCGTCTTGATGCCTCGGTTAACCGAAGCGGCCGATGCCATGAGCTTGGCGGAGAAGATGCGGCTTGCCTTGCGTCAGCCCTTCACGGTGGATGGTCGGGAGCTTCATATTTCATGCAGTCTTGGCGTTGCTGTTTTCCCCGAAGACGGGGAGGATGAAATTACGTTGGCGAAAAGTGCCGATGTGGCCATGTACCGCGCTAAGGGGAGTGGCCGCGATAGAGTGTGGATGGCTCAAACAACGTGATCGTTAAAACTGATTTATAATGAATATGTTTAGAGGCCATCTAAATTACGCAAAGCTAATTAATGGTGCGCCTGGACGCAAGATAATAGCTTTCCATTCTGCTCTATAACTATAAAATATGTATTTCATGCATGAATAAGGCGCATGTCTTAAGTGATATGTTACATACCCCGATTGCTGCGCCGCACAATTCAATTTGACAGTCCATTATCATTTCGTGTGTATTTGCTGTGTGCAATGACGCGAGGCTGATGATAATGGCGTGGCTCGATGACCGTAGGATCGGGATCAAGATCGGATTGATCGTGCTTGCTGCCTTTATTGGCATGAGCGCGGTGTTCATCGGCGCGTTGCAAACTCTTGATCGGGAAGTTCTGGCTGGCCCGAAAACCAAGGTGCAAGCCTTGGTCGACAGTACTTCCGGTATCCTATCCGTTTATGAGGCAGAGGTGCGGGCCGGGCGACTGAGCGAGGTTGAGGCGAAAGCCGCGGCTCTTCGCGATATCAAGGCGCTACGGTATGGCCATGATGACTATTTCTGGGTTCATGACCTTGCCGGTAGGATGGTCATGCATCCGTTGAAGCCGGATCTGGATGGCAAGGATGTCAGCGATATCAAGGATGCTGGCGGCCATCCGCTTTTTGTGCGGATGAACGAACTGGTCAAGGCCAGAGGGGCTGATTTCCACACCTATGAATGGCCGAAGCCCGGCTCAAGCCATCCGGTTCGCAAGGTCTCGTATGTCAAGGCTTTCACTCCGTGGGGCTGGGTTGTCGGCACCGGTATTTATTTGGATGACGTTGACGCGGCCTTTTGGGCCAGCGCTCTTTATTTCGGTAGTGGCGTGGTGGCCTTGACCGCCATTATCATTTTGCTCTCCATTATTGTCGCGCGTCGGATTACCCGTCCTTTGAGCGCACTTTCCGCCACAATGGACCGGTTGTCGCAAAACCAGCTGGAGGCGCAAGTTCCCGCCACGGGGCGTCAGGATGAACTGGGGGACATGGCCCGCGCTGTGGAAATCTTCAAACAGGGATTGGTTCGAGCCGAGGAACTGGCCGAACAGCAGCGACAGGCGGAATGGACCAAGGATAAGCGTGCTCGGGTCGTGGACAATCTGCTCTTGTCTTTCAATGAGGAGGTGTCGGAGGCGTTGGATGGCATGGTCGTCACGGCGGGGCAGTTGGAAACGACCGCGGCCACGCTTTCACGGACCGCAGAGGATGCCTCGGTCCAGGCTACCGCTGTGGCTTCCGCTATTGAGGAGACGGCGGTCAATATGCAGACCGCTGCCGGTTCCGCCGAACAACTGGCGGTTTCCGGTGAACAGATCAGCCTTCGCATGAGCCAGTCCGTGCAGATCGCCGACGATGCCTCTGCCGAGGCCCAACGGACCACTACCTTGGTCAATACCTTGTCTCTGGCGGTAGGCAAGATCGGTGATGTTGTCGGATTGATTGCCGATATCGCGGCTCAGACCAATCTTCTTGCCTTGAACGCAACCATCGAGGCGGCTCGGGCGGGGGATGCCGGAAAGGGCTTTGCCGTGGTGGCCAATGAGGTCAAGATCCTGGCCAATCAGACGGCCAAGGCCACGGACGAGATCGGTAGCCAGATATCCACGGTACAGCGGGTCACCAATGATGCGGTTGGTGCTATTTCCTCGATTTCCCTGGTCATCGAGCGGATACGCGATGCTTCGGCCAGCATTGCTCAGGCGGTGCACGCACAAGACGAATCGACGGGTGAGATTGCTTCCAACGTCCAGCAGGTCGCCCAGGCCACAACCGAGGTGAGTTCTAATATTCTGGCCGTCAATCGCGCCGCCGAGGAAACAGAGCATGTGGCGACAGAGGTCCGGGGAACCGCCCAGGATGTTGCTGCTCGTTCAACCAAGCTGCGCGAGCGGGTCGATACTTTCCTTACCAGCATTCGTGCGTCTTAGGGACACCGAAGGATCATGCAGCATTCAATCAAGGCCAGCGGGCAAGACGTCGAGATCATTTTGAGTGGAAGATTAACCTTTGCCGACGCACCGGGCTTTCCCACGTTTCTCAGCGCTCTTGATAAGGCAGCGAAGACCCGGTGGAATTTCGATCTTGCCCAGTTGGAGTTCATCGATTCAACGGGGATGAGTCTTTTCGTTCATGTCTATGACGCAGCCGCTGCCATGGACGTTAAGGTCTCCATCCTCAATAGCTGCGGCAATGTCAGTGAGACATTGAAGCGAGCCGCCTTCCATACTTTGTTTGATTTCAAGTAAAGAGGCCGAGGTGGAATCTTGTGGAATAGGCTGCTGTGATTCCACCTCGGCCTAAATATTACTTCCAGCCAGCTTCTTTTTCACAGGCTTTCATTTCTGTGGGATGGGTTTTTTCCCATGCACTAATGGACTTTGTTTCGTTCGAATCCATTTTATCATTCATGCAGGTGCAGTACTTGCTCACGACATCGACCGAGACTTTGGCGTCGGCGTTGTCTTTCAGGCATTTGGACACCCACTTCATATCATCGGCATCGGCGCGGGCAGGGCCGGACAGAGCTATGGCAGCACCCAAGATCAAAGCGGCGGAGATCCATTTCATGTTTTCGCTCCTATAATTTTTAGCCGTTCAAAAATCTATCCTTGCCCAAACGGTGAGGCAAGAGGGCAAGGCCAGCATCTGAAAATATATCGTTTGGCTGTAATGGATGGGGCTCTCATTTTTGGGATGTGAGGTCTTCGTTCCCACCTTCGTTCATGACCCTCATGAGTATCTGCGCCGCATTGAGGGGGGAGGGATCTGGAGCCCAGGCCACCGCCAGATGGTAAGCGCCGAGATCGCGATGGGCCAGGACCCAGGGGAGGTCTTTCCCCTGGCCGAAGCAGATGGAGTTTCGTCCCGAGATCAGCATGGTTCCATCTTGGGCCAGGGCTGCGGCCAGTCCTTCGCCGGACAGCTTGGCTACGGCTTCGCGCATGGTCCAAAACGCCAGCAAGGCGCGCTCTCCTTCCGCCGCGACGGCGTTGCATTCCGCTGGGGAGAAGAAGGCTTCGGCCATGGCCTGATTGTCGCGGCCCAAGCGTGGAGTCTCCAGATCAATGCCGATCCGTCCTCGCTCCGTCATGGCCACCGCTATCCAGCCTTGCGAATGGCTGATGGAGATGTCGGGGCCGGGGCTGCCGTCGAGGGCTTGCACCTTGGGACGGCCATGGGAATCGGGGGTGATGCGCCAGTCTCCCGGCGGCAGCAGCGCACGGGCCAGGGCGCGACCGTGGAGGAATTGTAGGCGTCGGCGCTCACCGTTAAAACGATCCGCCGCCGCCCGGTCATCATCTGTACACTTGCCCAGCAGCGCGGCTGATGTCTTAGTGTCCGGGGCCGCAACCCATAGGCGTGGGGGCGGGCAAGGGGGCGTCTCATCCAAGGAATGAGGATCAAGGGGATCATGGTGGAGGCGAGGCGGAACGAGGCGCAATTCATTTCCGTCCGGTTGGTCGCTTGGGCAGCGTGGCTGCCGGGATTTAATCAGATGGTATCGGGTGGCAAAGTTCAAGACAACGGTGCCTTGCCGGGGGCTTTGCGCCGCCGCATCACTCCTATGGGGCGCAAGGTGCTGGAGGCGGCCTGGGCCGTGCTGGATCGCGATGCTTCGTCTTCGCGCATTGTCTTGTCCTCGCGTCACGGGGAGTATACTCGGACTTTTGGTCTGTTGACCTCGTTGGCCCAGAGTGGCGAGGTTTCTCCGGCGGAGTTCAGTCTGTCGGTTCATCATGGTCTGGCGGGACTGCTCTCCATCGTTACCGGGAATCGGGAAGGCCATATGGCCGTATCCGCTGGCGGAGAGTCCTTTGGTTACGGCATGTTAGAAGCCGCGATCAGCCTTGCTGACGGCGTTGGCTCGGTGCTGTTGCTGCATTTCGACGAGGCGCTGCCGGACAGCCATGCGGCCATATCCGATGAAGAGACGGGCGATCTGGCTCTGGCCTTACTGCTGACTTCCGAGGAAGGCGGCGAGGGCGAGCGGATCAGTCTGGACCTGTCGCCAACCTCCATGCCGGGTAACGATCCTCTCGCGCTGAGGTTTTCGCGTCTGTTGAGTGCGGGGGACATGGAGGCGGTTGGAGCCGG
>JAYTWE010000045.1:0-1680 GCA_043744055.1 Magnetospirillum sp. | reverse complement strand
CCGGCTCAGAACAGACATCCCGAATCAGCAACAAAGTCTATGGCTGTTTGCTACAAAGAGCAACGTCTCCGAGCCCATAGGGGTATACCGCAGAAATGTCGGCGGCCTTAGGCCGCGTAGGGCAAAGAGGCTTGCCAAGCTTCGGTAAAGCGACCGCTGTGCAATTCGCATAGGGCCGCCAGCATCGCCTGAGCGTTGTCTCGGTTCCAGCCGCGGCCAGGTCGGTGCAGGCGATGGTGCACGACTGTGTTGGCTGCGCTCTCGACGGTCCCACTGCCAATTGGGATCCCGGCGGCGCGGAACTCGGCAGAGCGCATCCGGAGCTGATTGTGCTCGAAATAGCCCGGTGCTTCTTGAACTTCAGGGGGCCAGGCCGCACGATCCCAGTCCAGGGCGACCAAAGCCTGCCTGACGGCGGCGACTTCGCCGTGCCAGAGACGATCGAGTTGGGTATTGGCCCAGGCGCGTGCGGCCGGCGACTGCTCCCCCAGCACGGTGTTTGCCACCAACCACAGCCGTTGGCTAGCGTGCGACCAGTCGACGACCTGGGCGGCTTGCTCAAAGTTAAGTTGGGTAATCCGTTCAATCCAGCGGGCGCCATCGTTGACCGAACTCACGGGATCGGCCTGATCCAGACCGCGGCGTAGGCCTTCGGCATATTGGTACTTGGCCATCGTGTCCGCTTCCCACAAACCGGCTTGATAACTATGGTCGCTCAATTCCACCAGTGGGTCCTGTGCCCGCCGCCCCATGCGAGGCGTGTCGACCGCGTCATGGCCGACAGTTGTAACAGTGACGGCCGAAACCGCGACGATTTTGACTTCCTTCCAGCCTTCGGTCCGCACCAACAGCATGGCCCCATCGGTGGACAGATTAGCCGCCCCCCTGATCGGTCGGCTGGCCGCTACCCGCCGCGCTTGTGGGCTTTCTTCGCGTTGCCCGGGCAGATTGGCCTGTTCCGCCTCCGCCTGGCGGCGGTCGTGCACTTGGGCCCCCCAGCCTTCGGTGATCCGTTGCAGGCTGTCGGCCGATAGGCTGCTCCCGATCGCCTCGCGATAGGCTTCGGCCGCTAAAGCAAAGGACTTGGCTTGCAGGCCCTGCTGCGTGGCCACCCGCGCCGCCCCTTCACTCCAATGATCGGCCCGCAGCTGCAGTTTCTGGTCCAGGGGGAAAAAGCGTCTGTTTTTTGCAGACGGCACAGGTGTAGTAGGCCCGTTCCAGTTCCGTGTCGCCTTCCAACCCGTAAATCTGTTTGGGGCTGTACCGCTCAAAGTGCATCGCCCGGCCACAGCCCGGGCACGCTGGCGGCTCGAGTTGGTAACCCCGATCACGCCCATTAATCAGGGTTTGCCATGTGCTCCCCATCAAGCGCCGCCGCAACCGGCGGGCTTCACCCTCGATCGTCCCAAAACTGGCTTCCGGATGCTGGTCATACCAGTCTTCCAGATCATCGTAGAGACGATTGGCGGCTTCCAGAAACGCGGCCTTGCGTTGTTCCCGTGAAAGTAAGCGAGACATAACCTGCCTCCTAGTCGACGGCCCATTGACCAGCTTATTTTATCCGTCTTCTCACCGACGATTCTGCGGTATACCCCTCGCACGCCCCTCGCATTGACACCCGTCTATCACCGCTGTATAATTTCACCTCAGGTTTTAGCACTCGCAAGGGGAGAGTGCTAA
>JAYTWE010000044.1:0-6733 GCA_043744055.1 Magnetospirillum sp. | reverse complement strand
CCCGCTCGAACATGGTTCTGGCGGCACTGAACACATCCGACGATGCCCGCCCCGTCTCCTGAGCCCCTTCGGTGACGCTTCCCACATGGCGCGTCACTTCCTGGGTGCCATCCGAGGCCTCCAGCACATTGCGGGCGATTTCCTGGGTGGCGGCTCCCTGCTCTTCCACCGCGACGGCGATGGTGCTGGAAATCTCGTTCATACGGGCGATGGTCTGAGTGATCCCCTGCAAGGCGGAGACGGCCTGACCGGTAGCGGTCTGAACCTCGCCGATCTGCTTGGAAATTTCCTCGGTGGCCCGCGCCGTCTGGTTGGCCAAGGTCTTGACCTCGTTGGCGACCACGGCGAATCCCTTGCCCGCATCACCGGCCCGCGCCGCCTCGATGGTGGCGTTCAGAGCCAACAGATTGGTCTGAGACGCGATATCGTTGATGAGCCCGACCACGACACCGATCTTGCTGGCAGCCTCGGCCAGCCCCTTGACCAGGGCATCTGTCTTTTCCGCTTCCAAGGCGGCTTCGCGGCCCACGGCGGTGGATTGTGAGACCTGACGGCTGATTTCTCCGATGGAGGCCGACAGCTCCTCGGCGGCGGCGGCGACGGTTTCCACATTGCTGGACGCAAGACCGGCGGCAACGGCCACTTCATTGGTCTGCTGCGATGTCCGCTCGGCGATATCGGCCATGGTCTTGGCCGTAGCCTCCAATTGGGTGACGGCGGAAATGACGTCGTTGACGGTTTGCGCCGCAGCCACATCGAAATGAGAGGTCAAGCCCTCGATCTTGGCGGCCCGAACGTCGCGGGACTTCTTTTCCGCCTCGACCTGGGCCTGAAGGATGCGCCGTTTTACGGCATTGTCTTTCCACACCTGGACCGATCGAGCGATGGCGCCCAACTCATCACGGCGCTCGGTGTGATTAACCGGAACATCCACATTGCCACCAGCCAGACCGTCCAGGGACGTCACCAGATCATGAGCCGGTATGGTGATGGAGCGACCAACCAGATAGAGCAAGCCCATGAGGGCGGCAGAAAACACACAGATCATGACGATGGCAATGGTGACAGTGGTGTCATAGCGCGACCGCGCATTGTCGATAAAGGTGAGGGCGGCGGCGCGATGCAGATCACTCAGCTTCTCCGCCACCTTCTTGGCCTCGCTGTAGCGCGGGCGGATCTCCAAGGTGATGAACGCCCCCAGATCCTCAAATTTCCCCGCTTCCGCCATGGCGATCGCCGGCAGCAATCCTTCCGTCACCAGAGCGGCCCGCTTGGTGGCATAGTCCTGCGCCAGGGAAGGGTTGATCTGGTGACTATTGGCGGCAGTGTAGGCAGCCCACAGTTCAAGGATCTTCTGGGTATTTTTGCGCATGGCATCGGTATGGGCGGTCACGGCGTGATCGTGGAACTTGGCCGAACTCAGAGCCGGGTTGTGATTGGCCGCTCCCAGGATTTCCCGGTAATTAACCGCCATCAGCTCATTGATATCGGCGATCTGAAGCGCTGGCTGCATGGCGGTAACATAGAGATCATCCACGTTACGCCCCAGCTGATGCAACCCCCAGAGACTGCTGATGGCGATGAAGAGCATGGCGACGATAGCTCCGATCGCCACGACGATCAGCTTTCCCGAGATCGAAATCCGCCCAAGCATCGCACACCCCGCATCTATTTAGCTCCTGGTCTGGGAATACTTCCAAACCCTGAATGTGGGGGACATTAAGCGGTTCCCAAGAATGTTGCAGTATCAAATTGTAACAAATCTCATCTCATCACGTTACGATTCTGCCGTGCCTTGCCCTAAATCAACACAGCCACTCTCCGCCATCTCCTGTGCACGTCTAAGCTGAACACGCAAAGCATTCATCTCACCGCCCATTCCGGGATCATTCCACCGGTCCAGACAAACCAGATCCGCCAAATCAAGACGACGGCGCCATCCCCTCTCCGCCAGTTCCGGTTGGGCGAAGAAGTGACTGACCTTGCCGATGCACAGATACGCCACGGGAACCACCCGTTCCGGCAGACCGAGAATATCTTTCAGCGCCGGTTCAGAAATAATGCTGACCCACCCCAGGCCCAGACCCTCGGCCCGCGCCGCCAGCCACAAATTTTCTACGGCACAGACGGTGGAATACAGGTCCATGGTGGGAATATGGGTGCGCCCCAACACCACCGGCCCCACCCGATCGCGGTCGCAGGTGACGCAGATATTCAATGGCGCATCCATGATGCCTTCCAGCTTCAACGAGCGGTAGACGGTCTGCTTGTCGCCTTCAAACATCTCGGCCGCTTGCGCATTGGCGGTCTCAAACGCCGATTTTATCTGAGCGCGGACGTCCGGCGAGCGCACCAAGATAAAGCTCCAGGGCTGCATGAACCCCACCGAAGGGGCGTAATGCGCCGCGGTCAGAATACGGGCCAGAACCGCGTCATCCACCGGATCGGGCAAGAACTGACCGCGCACATCGCGCCGCGACAGCAAGACGCGGTAAAGCCCTTGCCGATCCGCCTCGCTCAACACGTCGTTCTCCTGGATGGCAGCGGCATGTTCTGTCATTCTTCGGTCCCTTTCTTCTCGCCCGCGCGGGCACCACTCTAACCATACATGCGATCCCATACATGCGATCAATGACCACGGAACGCGATCTTTGGATTTTCGGCTACGGCTCGCTCATGTGGCGGCCGGGCTTTGACTATGACGAGGTCCTTCCCGCTCGCCTGGATGGTTGGCACCGCGACTTCTGCGTCTATTCCCGCCATTGGCGTGGAACACCAGCCCGACCGGGCTTGGTTCTTGGCCTGGATTCCGGCGGCTTGTGCCGGGGATTGGCCTTCCGGGTGGCGGCAAAGCAGGCGCAAGCGGTGATCGACTACCTCAGCGAACGTGAATTGATCGGCTATGCCTATGTGGCACAAACCCTGGGCGTCCACTTTGACGATGGTCGCGTGATGCAAGCCTATACCTTCATCGCCGACACCACCCACCACCACTATGCCGGTCACCTGCCACTGGAACAGGCCGCCGCCATCATCATGGATGCCGAAGGCTGTGCCGGGCTGAACCGCGACTACCTCATCAACACCATTCGGCAGCTGGAAAAAGACGGCTTCTCGGAGCCCGATCTTCACGCCTTACTGGTGGAGGTCGAGCGCCAGACCGGCATTATCGAGGCAGGGTCTGGAATCTAACCAAAAGCCTCATATTGCAACGCAACATTCAAGACTCCGTCATCATTTTAGCGCCATGGCTGTGGCATACCTGCGTCAGGCCCCCTGACCCAGGAGATCAAGCGATGAAGTACCGCTGGGAAGAGATCAACCAAATGCGCGACATCCTCGAAGCCGAGATTCGCGGCCATCATTTCGACAAGGAACACGCCCGGCATCTGGCGGGCACTCTGGCCAAGATGTTTCCCGATTGCGCCCAAAGCATGGGACGCGTGGCGGAGCGGATGTCCTCGGGCGGTTAAGCGCCGTCTAGACGGCGGAAGAACTCCCGCAACTCCTCGACGGTAGCGGTTCCCCAGCGGGAGCGGGCTCCGTCGGGGTCCGTGCGCAAAGAGGCTGCCAAATCGGCGAACAAAGCCCGCATCAAGGCGGAGAACCCGCTTTCGCCTAAGCGAAAATGCTCATCACTGGCGCCCCGCCGAACCGGCGTCAGGTGGGCATTGACCATCTCCAAGAACCAGGCGCGCCGCTTGGCGAAGCTGGAAAAGGTTCCCGCCACCACCACCAAGGCCTCGTTCACCAGGAGCTTCGCATCAAGATCGGCATGGATCGCCTCCCAATTCCAACCGCCATCCCCCAGGGCGTGGCGATCCACAATGACTTCGCATCGGGTTTGACAGTGCTGATACAGCGCGGGACCGATCATCTTGTCGATGGCCACGTTGAAGCCGGGAATGATCCGCCGCGACAAGATTCCGGTGCCGCCGTCATCGCCGGTGCGGGGCGGAAACAGATGAGCGAATCGACGCATCAAGACGCGGTCGAACGGCATCTTACGTGCGCCTTCCAGCAGATGAGACTCACGCAAGATGGTGCACTCGTCCCAGCTCCGTTGATAGAAACCCTTGAAGCGGGCTTGCTCGGTGGCGATGAAGCGCTGGGCCAGAGCCCGGATCTGAACGGCGTCAAGACTGCCGCCCGCCTTACCGGCCTCCACTTCCAGCCGGGTGACGAAATGTCCAATCATGGTCGAGCCGACGCTTTCGCAGCAGCTGGGGCCATGAGAGGTCGGCTTGGAGGGGGGATTGCCTGACGGCATGGAAATCCTGTGGTCGGAAACGTTGATCCACCCAGGATAGCGGGTCCGACCCTCCACCGCCATGGCAGAGGGCCGGACGACCGAAATCAGCCCTTCTTGGCCTGAGCCTTACGGGCGTTATCAATCAGCTGCTTCAGGGTCGGCTGATCCAAGGCGCTGGATAAGATACGATCCCCGACAATGAACGTGGGGGTCGCGCCGATTTCCAGCGAGCGGGCCAACTCGCTGGCCTTCTTGAGCTGCCGGTCGATATCGGGCGACGCCATATCCTTCTTCAACTGCTCCACATTCATGCCAGCCTCGCCCGCCAGACGGAAGATAGCCTTCTCGTCCAGACGACCACGGAACTTCATGAAGGCGCGATGCACTTCGTCATACTTGGCCTGGCTCTGGGCCTTGGCCACCAGGGCGACGCGGGACGCCACCACGGAATCCGGCCCCAGGATTGGCAATTCCTTCATCACCACCTTGACCTTGCCGTCGGCCTTCACAGCCTCCCACACCGGATCGAAGGTCTGTTTGCAAAAGCCGCAATTGTAATCGAAGAACTCGACCACCACGATATCGCCCTTCAGATTGCCCCCCACCGGATCATCGGGGTTCGAGAAGATATCGTCCTTACGGGCTTCCACCATCTTCAAGGCATCGGATTCGGCCTGGGCGCGCATCTTTTCACGCAGCGCCTCCAGGGCTTCGCCCAGCACTTCGGGATGCTCCATGAGATAGTCGCGCACGACCTTCTTCACCGCCTCCACCTGCTTAGGAGACAGCGTCATGTTTTCCTGGGCGGCGGCGGGAGCCGGAACGGCGGTCAACGCCAAAGCGGAAGCGAGAAAGGCGGCAGCGAAAGTCCTGGCGATCATTTGCAAAATCAACCTATGGAGGGTCAAGGTATCGGCATATTGGCGGAAGCCCGCCTCGGGAGCAAGTGTCAGCTCTGCTCCAGCAAGGCCTGGGTCTCGAACCGCCGCAGACGATCTTGCAATTCCTCCAGAGACAGGAAAATTCCATACCCCATCAAATCATTGCGAATCTTCACCAAAATCCATTGCTCGGCAGCGTGACTTTCCAGTTTGGCGAAGTCAGCATTCAGCAAAAGCTTCAGATAGCTCTGAACATTCTCGTCGGTCAGATCGGAGAACCAATCGGCCAGCAATCGGTTGCGCCGAACACGCACCCAGAACGCGGCCTCCTGCGAGGCCACGAAGTTCAGTTGGCTGGTGGCTCCCTTGGCGTCAAGAGTATGGATATAGTCTGACATCTTTTTTATATAGATCGGATCGTTTGCCGAAGCAAAGTGACATGCAATTCCGTGCCCCAAAGAGCTTGGCGGTAAAACGACTCTCCGTCATGCGAATCTCCTCGTTCCTCCCGCGCTTCAAAGTCATTATCCTGACTGTCGGCATCAATAATGGCATGGCGGAACCGAGACCAAAATGTTGAACGCACCCTCCGACGGTAAGCCGGTTCCCTGGTATGCCAACAGCACAGAGCGACAAAAGCGTCTCAATGCTTATGAGGGCGGATGGCGGGAGCCGCTGAACAAGGTCAGCCAGCACATTTCCATGGGAGCCACCCTGGAAGACCTGATGGCGCGGCGTCACGAGGACACTCAGAAATACACGGGGTTCATCGCAGAGTGGCTGATGGATTCCGTGGCGCGGATTGATCTCGGTGACTTCATTGATTCTCCGCCCCCCAATCGGCTGGTCGTCCAGAACGGATCTTACGCTGCACTTCCTCGCTTTCCCGGATATTCGGCGCTGTTCCAAACGGTTTTGGAACTGCTCGATGATGATGTCGATTGTATCGTCGAGCTCGGAAGCGGCCTTGGCTATAATCTGGCTGAACTCTATCTAGCCCTACCCAAAGATGGCCCGCCCCGCACTCTGATCGCCTGTGAGCCGTCTCCCAGCGGCAGGGCTCACACCGAGGCGCTCTTCTCGACCGTTCCTCAGGCCCGCATGGCGACCCGCTTCTTTGACTACCACGCCCCCGAACTGGATTTCCTGTCCGAGTTCCGTAAAGTCATCGTCATTTCCGCTCATTCCATCGAGCAGATCCCGTTTCTTGGTCCCAACCTCTATACCGCCATGCTGGCCGGTCCGGTGGCGGCCTGCGTCCATCAAGAGCCGATCGGCTGGCAACGCTTTCCCAACCTTGGGCGCAGAGTTCTTGAATTTCATCAAGACCGGACGGCTTGGGCCAAGTTCGTTACCGACTTCACCTATGTCATCACGCCGGGGCGTGAAACCGAGAATGCGGCAGCCTGGGCGGCGGCATGCCTATACAACAACGACCTGCTTGCTCAGGTTTCCGATTTTTCCGAGCGTGGGCTGATTCGTTTGCGGACGTTGATCTATGATTACGGCAGCATCAATCCCTTCAACCCATCCACCTTGGTGGCCTGGACGCGGGGATAACCCAAAGCCACAGATCGCGTGAACATATTGAAAAGATTGG
>JAYTWE010000043.1:0-4490 GCA_043744055.1 Magnetospirillum sp. | reverse complement strand
GTTGGATGCCCCTGACGCTCCAGCATCTCCACCATCCGCCGAGAGCCGATGAACGGCGTCTTCAGGTACTGCTCGTCGATGCGCCGCATCAGCGCAAGGTCGGCGGGGGCCATCGGCACTGGCCGATAATAAACCGACGAGCGCGCCAGATCGAGCAACCGACACTGACGCACGACCGATAGCGACGGGTGCCCACGATTGACCATGGACAGCCGCGCCGGGCGCCTCATAGCTTTGGCCTCCGTTGCAAAAAACCCGCTCCACCGTCAGCTCGCCGATTTTCGCGTACAGCTCCGCCAACTCGGCTTCGTCGCACTTGTCCGAGAACGACGGCTTGCCGACCCCGAACAGCGTCCCCGCCCCATCCAGCAGGGCCTTCTTCCACGCGTGGATTTGGCTGGCATGCACGCCGTACCTACTCGACAATTCGGCAATCGTCGTGTCTCCCTTCAAGGCCGCAATGGCAACCTTCGCCTTGAATTCGGAATTGTGCTTCTTGCGAACCTGGCCCATGTCCTGCTCCTGTGATTCTGCCACTTATTGGAGCGGGACTCTCTCTTATCCATGTGTCCAAAATACGGGGGCCACCTCACTTTGGAATGGTGCTCTCAGCCTCGACCATATCCTGGCATATAAGGCGATCTAATCAGCGTTGAACCGCCCTGTTTTCAGGGGGCGAGTTAGGCTCATTATTCGTGTCCCATTGCAAACATCGCCATGGTAAGTTTCGCGGAATCCGTCAGCTAAAGGCGCCTTTAAATGTTGTATACTGCATCCCTTTCCGTGATTTCATCGTTGGTCGCACTTTTTGTTTTTTTGGGATTGCGCAAACGTCTGAACACGGATGTCGGCAGACCTCAGGCCATCGTCATTGGGTTGATCTGGGCGCTGGTCGCCACGGCGGAATTCTGGATACTGGGTCCCTACTCCTTCGTCGATATCATGGTCGATCTGCCAGCGTCTATCCTGTCCAGCGTTTCCTTCCGGGATGTGCATGGTGAGTTCTCGCACGCGATAGCTGGCGGCATCGATGTAGCGGCGGCATCGTCACATACGGGAGCCAAGATTTTTCCGGATGAACTGTTGGTGGGCTTTCTTCCCCTGTGGCTGGGAACCGGGCTTCACAAGCTGGCAATCGTCCTTGTCTCCGTCTCGGGCATGTATGTGCTGGCCCGGCGGGGGCTGCGGGTCTCCCGGCTTGGCTCTTTGGCCGTCGCCGGGATGTACAGCCTCTCCTTCCAGCAGATGATCTTCATGACGACGCCCCATGGCCTCGGCTACGCGCTGATCCCATGGGCCATGTATGTCTGCTCCTTCCGCCGGAAGGGGATCTGGTTCTGGGCGGGCATTGTGGCGGTCGCCGCCGCCAATGCAGTCAGTTCCTCTCCCACCCACAGCAATCTGGCATTGTTTCCCGCTGTGTTGTTCTCGGGTCTGTTGCTGGGCGGTTTGCGTGGCGGTCTGCGGTCTCTTTCACTGCTGGGGATTTTTGCGGTCTTTTTGCTGGCGAATTGGGGCGACAGCCTGTTTGCCAAGGCCCTGGTTGGCCCCCTCAGCGTGCGCGGCAACGGCTTCGCTATCGTCGTGGGTGAGCCCGTCCATGTCATCTGGGCAAGTGCGAGCACCGTGTTGCTGTCCAGCACCCCCGCCATGATCGCTTCCGCGCTTGGAATAGTGCTGGCCTTTGCCCATGGCGGCGTCTTTCGCTGGCGTCTGCTGGCGATTATCCCCGCCAGTCTGATCCTCGGCAGCCTGATGCAGTTGTTTCCCTGGTCCGTCCTGGGCCTCGCCCAGCTGAAGGGGCTGCAATTCACCAATATGAACTACGCCAGCATTCCCTTGGCCCATCTCGCCTTGGCCATCGGATTGGCGGCAACGGAGGGTGCGGCGCGGCCCGCCATCGAATGTAAATTTTCGTGGCTGACCTCCCGTCAGTCCTCGGTCTGCTTTGCGCTGGCTGTCGCCGTCAGTGAGCTTGTGTGCTGGAAAGTCGCGAATACGGCCACCCTTCTGTCCATGGGTGGGCAGGGAAGCATGGTCGCGGCGCAGCATGTCCTCGATGACCGCCACTGGCTCCCGGCGGAACCGGTCCGAGTCATCAGCTTTCCCTATCGGCTGTCCTCCAATACACCGCTCACACTGGGATTGGACACATTCGATGGCGCCGGTATCAATCTTCCCCTGATCCCACTGGCCCATATGTGGCAATACGGTATCTACCGGGACCCCACCATTGGCGATATGGTCTCCAGCTTTGTGTCTCTGCCATTTAACGCGGCAATCGCCAAATGTTCGGCCGAGATTGATCTGGATCGGTCTTATGATCTGGGCTTCCTGCGCATGGCCAATGTGGGCTTCATGCTGAGTGCGATTCCCCTGCGCGGTGAGGGATTGGTCCAGGTCGCGGGGCCTCGTGGAGCGGCGCCGGTCCGGTGCGACGCGCCGCTTGGCCAGCGTTTGAGGGCCTATGCCCATTACGTCTTCAATCCGCCCGGCATTCGGGTCTATGCCCTTGGGGGTGAGCTGCCGCGCGTTTACGCGCCGACGAATGTAAGGCTGATCCCGGATGCCGCCGACCCGCTGGACGGGTTGCGCGAAGGAGCCGGACTCGACCGTCGCGCCCAGCTTCGGCAATCGGATTCAGTCGGCTTGTCACCAGGAGTGCAGGATCTTCGGCTGCTGGACTTCGCGTTGGGGCAGGATCGGATACATATGAATGTGGAGGCTCCCCATGGCGGGGTGGTCGTCGTCAATACCAGCTATATACCATTCTGGACCGCCACCGCCGATGGTCAGGCGGTGGCGGTGGTGCCCGTCAACGGCTTTCAGATCGGAATCGTGATCCCCGCCGGCAGCCACCACGTGACCGCCACCTATTTCCGGCCGACGCTGTCGTCCCGTCTGGCGGCTCGGTAGTCCAGGGCGGGAAATGATGGCCTCTTCCCTCCTATATGATGGATTAGACTGATGTGCGGTCTTGCTGGTTTCACCTCGCCCGGTCCCGATGCCGCGCAAGTGCTCGAATCGATGCTGGCGGTGCAGCGCTATCGCGGCCCGGACCAAAGCGGCGTGTTCATGGACCCCCATGTGGCCTTGGGGCATTGCCGCCTGATCATCATCGATCCGGTGGGGGGGCGGCAGCCCTGCCTGGATGATGACCGCCGGGACGGTCTGGTGTTCAACGGCGAGATTTATAATCACAAGTCCATTGCCGCCGAACTTTTGGCGGCCGGAAGCGTCTTGCGCGATGCCTCGGATACCGAAGTTCTGTTCGCGGCCATCCGCCTGTGGGGGATCGATGGCGCACTGGAGCGGCTGGACGGTATGTTCGCCTTTGCCTTCCGCGACGGGGCCAGCGGCCGGGTGACCCTGGTCCGGGACCGCTACGGCGAAAAGCCGTTGTTCTGGGGCGTTCACAAAGGCCAACTGGTGTTTGCCTCGGAACTGAAATCCCTTCGCCGTCACCCTGCATTCGCCGCAAGCGGCTTTGACCCGGTGGCGGTCAATCAGTTTCTGGTCTTTGACTATGTTCCCGCCCCCTTGTCCGGGCTACAAGGGATCAACAAGCTTCCGGCCGGGCATCTGCTGGAATTCGATGGCGGGGAGGCCCAGGTGCGGCCTTATTGGCAGCCGGTCTTTCACAGCCGTTCGCGATCGGCGGCATCACCGGCCCTGCTGGCCGGGCAATTGCAGACCCTTCTGGAGCGCTCGATCAAGGACCGGCTGGTCGCGGATGTTCCGGTCGGCGTATTCCTGTCGGGGGGCATCGATTCCTCCCTAGTGGCGGCCATCGCCGGTCATCATCATCCCGGCGTCATGGCCTATACTTTACGCTTCGGCTCGAACAGCTACGATGAATCGCCGTTTGCCGCCGAGGTCGCCCGGATTTGCGGATTGCGGCACGAGATCATCCCCGTGAACGATGCCGATATGCTGGCCGCCTGGAACACCATCGAGCCGATGATGGACGAGCCCATGGCGGATGCCTCCATCATTCCCACCTATCTCTTGTGCCGAGCGGCCCGCCAGACCATCACCGTGGCGCTGGGTGGAGATGGGGGTGACGAAGTCTTCGCTGGCTATCCCACCTTCCAGGCCCAGCGCGGCGCCAAGGTGATGTCGGCGCTGCCCAAGTCGTGGGGCCGCAAGGTGCATGGGATGATGTCGCGGCTGCCGCAGTCCAGCGCCTATATGAGCCTGCCCTTTAAACTGGCCCAGTTGACCCATGGCTGGGGCGCCCATGCCGACCATCTGTCCACATTGTGGATGGCACCCTTCGCCCCCCATGAGGGCATCGAGATCACGACACCGGAGTTCCGCCGGGCGGTCAACGGCGAGTCCTGGCACCGGGCGGTGGATTCCTGGCTTGAAGGACTAGCTGATGCGGTGCCGCTGGAGCGGCTGCAACGGGTGATGATGGGAACCTATATGGCCGAGGGAGTCCTGGCCAAGGTCGACCGGGCCTCCATGTATAACAGCCTTGAGGTTCG
>JAYTWE010000042.1:0-1760 GCA_043744055.1 Magnetospirillum sp. | reverse complement strand
TTGGCGCTGAATGCGACGATTGAAGCGGCGCGCGCGGGCGAAGCGGGTAAGGGGTTCGCCGTAGTGGCCGGAGAAGTCAAGCACGTCTCTGAAAGCATTGACGGCATCACCCAATCCTTGGAATCAGAGATGGGAGCGGCTGTCGAGGAACTCAGCCGCCTCGCCACCAATATGCGGGCGGAAGCGGCGACCGAGTAGACTCGTCATGCGTCTGCGCTCCACCGTCTGCCTTGCGGCCCTCCTGATTTTCGCTCAGCCGGCTTTTGCTGGCCTGGACGAAGGAATGGCTGCATTCAAACGCCAGGACTGGACCGCCGCAGCCAGGGAATTTCGCCCTCTGGCCGAGCAAGGCAATGCCTCGGCTCAGGCTCGCCTGGGTCATATCCTGTTCCAAGGTCTGCTGGGCAGCCGAGATGATGTGGAAGCTCTGCGTCTCATCAACGCCTCCGCCTCGGCGGGTGATCCGTTCGGTCAATACCTTCTCGGCAATGCCTACTTCTTTGGCCGGGGAGTTCCCAAAACACCGGCGACCGCACTGGTTTGGTATGGTCGAGCAGCAGAGCAGGATAATCCAGAAAGCCTCCACGCCTTGGGTGAAATCCACTTCAACGGCCTGGGCGTCGGCAAGGAAGAGGCCAAAGGGGTGGAATATTACCTCCGGGCTGCTGAAAAAGGCGTTCCCGCCAGTCTGGAAAAATTAGCGGAGCTGAGCTGGAATGGCCGTTCCATGCCCACAGACCGCGCCAAGGCGGTGGACTATGCTCGCAAAGCCGCTCAGGCCCGCCGCCCCGTAGCCCAATTTATTCTCGGTGTTGCTCTCTTGACCGGCGATGGCGTGGAGAAAAATCAGACCGAGGCCGTCTCCTGGTTTCGTCGAGCCGCTGAACAGGGACATCCCCAGGCCCAGCACAATCTTGGCGTCACCTTGGTGACCGGGACCGGGACTCCCAGAAATAATTCCGAAGGCTATTTCTGGATGGCGTTGGCTGCCGAGCGTGCGCCCGCCAATCTCAAAGCCAATTATGAGAAAGAGCGCGACGGGATTGGAGCCAAACTCGCCCCGCAGGAGTTGGAGCAACTCCGCGCCAAGATCGCGGCCTGGAAACCATCACTGTCCGGCTCGACGGTCGCATCTGTTACCTCCCCCCCGTCCCCAGTCCTCACGTCTCCACCTCCTCCGCCGAATCGTTCAGGCCCCGTAACCACGGTTACACCGCCTGAAACCTCGGCCCAGCGTTCCGGGACGTCCACGGGAACCGGTTTTGTTGTCTCTCGGGACGGCGCCATCCTCACCAACGCCCATGTGGTGGAACAATGCCGCACCATCACGGTGAAGACGGCCGATGGCCCCACCATGGTGGCTGGACTGGCCGCAAAGGATGCGGGAGATGATCTGGCCTTGCTGAAGACCAGCTTGCGGCTGAATGAAACGGCGAAGTTCCGTGAAGACAAGCCCATGCGATCTGGAGATGACGTGATTGTCGTCGGATACCCCTTGTCCTCCCTACTGTCTCGGGAAGCCAATGTCACATCGGGCGTCATCAGCGCCATGGCGGGAATTCATGGCGATACGCGCCACTATCAAATTACCGCACCGGTTCAAAAGGGGAATTCAGGTGGTCCTCTCGCGGATTCAAGCGGCAATGTGGTGGGGATCGTATCGTCTAAACTGAATGCCATGAAAATAGCCGGGCAGACTGGCGATATTCCACAAAACGTCAATTTCGCTATCAAATCGGATCTGGCACGCAAGTTCCTTG
>JAYTWE010000041.1:0-3436 GCA_043744055.1 Magnetospirillum sp. | reverse complement strand
GCCCAAAAGCCTGATCGACGTGAACCTGGCCTTCTCACGCGTTCCCGATCAGCCCAAGCAATATGTGCAAGACAAGATCAGGGACCGCAGCGCCGATCTGGTCCCTCTTCTGCGCCACGGCAAGACCCACATTTATATCTGCGGCCTGAAGGGGATGGAGCAGGGCTGTGATGAAGCCTTTGCTGATCTCTGCCGCCTGAACGGAATGGATTGGGCGTCACTCCGCGCCAGCTTGCGGCAGGAAGGGCGCTACCATGTCGAGACTTATTGAACTGGGCCTGCCCAACCGGCTGTTCAGCCACGAACGCCGGGTCCATTTCGGTGATTCCGACGCGGCCCGCATCGTCTATACGCCCCGCTTCCTGGAATACGCCATGGAGGCGCTGGAAATCTTCATGTCCGATATCATCGGTTTCGACTGGTATCACATGAACAGCGTCCACGGCTTCGGAACCCCTTTCGTCAAGGTGGAGATGGAGATCAAGGCCCCCTTAAAGCCCGGAGACCGTGTCACGATTGGGGTGCTGGTGGACAAAATCGGTGGCTCGTCCCTGCACTTCCACACCGTGGGCAAGCGCCATGACGGCGAAGTCTGTTTCGAGACCCGCTTCGTCTGCGTGGTCGCCGATCAGGCGGCGGAGAAATCCATCCCCATCCCCGACCTCATGCGGGCCAGACTGGAAGCCTATCGGGAAATTTGCGTGAAGGCCCAATCATGAGCGAAACCATCCTGATCCATAAGGCCGAGGGGGTAACCACCATCACCCTCAACCGCCCCGACAAGATGAACGCCTTCAATGCGGCCATGCATGACGAGATGCGGGCGGCCCTGGACGTGGCCGCCACCGACGGCACCCGCTGCCTTTTGCTGACCGGAGCCGGACGCGGCTTTTGCGCCGGGCAAGACCTGTCCGACCGAATGCGTGCCCCCGATGCGCCGCCGCCTGATCTGGGAGCTTCGCTGGACGCCAATTACAACCGCCTGATCCGTGCTTTGAAACACCTGGAGATTCCGGTGATCTGCGCCGTCAACGGCATCGCCGCCGGAGCCGGCGCCAATCTGGCCCTGGCTTGCGACATCGTCCTGGCCGCCCGTTCGGCCAGCTTTGTTCAAAGCTTCTGCAAAGTGGGACTGATCCCCGATTCAGGCGGAACCTGGACCCTGCCCCGGCTGGTGGGCATGGCGCGGGCCACCGCGCTGCAAATGCTGGGCGACAAGGTCCCGGCGGAACAGGCGCAATCTTGGGGCATGATCTGGAAATGCCTCGACGACGACGCCTTGATGAGCGAAGCCGCCGCCATGGCCCGCCACCTCGCCCAACAGCCGACGCGGGGGCTGGCGCTGACCAAGCGCGCCCTGGCCGCCTCCGGGGCCAACAGCCTCGATTCCCAGCTGGACCTGGAACGCGATCTTCAGGCCCAGGCGGGACGAACCGACGATTACCGCGAAGGCGTCCAAGCCTTCATGGAAAAGCGCCCGCCCCGGTTCCAGGGACGGTGATTTCAGCGCGGGCAATCCCCACATTTAAAACCAAGGCTCGGTGATGACTCATCGAGCCTTGGTTAGGCCCAAAGGGCCGCCGCGCCACAGGGCGCGTAAGCCAAGCGCGAGCGCCTGGCGTTTGAGGGGCAATAGGCGAGTCAATTCATTGGCTCGCCGGTATGAGTGGACTGACTTCAGGAGGGCGCGGCATGGCCGAACGATCATTCCATCATGAGATTGCGTCGCTGCGACTGGGAGCGGGCGAGACCTTCCGTGGTGAGGGAATCCTAGCCGTCACCAAGGCCCTGCTGCAATCGGGCGTTTCCTATGTGGGTGGCTATCAAGGCGCCCCGGTCTCCCACCTGATGGATGTGCTGGTGGATGCCGAGGATCTGCTCTCCGAACTGGGCATCCATATCGAGGCCTGCACCAACGAGGCCGGAGCCGCCGCCATGCTGGGGGCCTCCATCGCTTATCCCATCCGGGGCGCGGTGACCTGGAAATCCGTCGTGGGCACCAATGTGGCCTCGGACGCCTTGTCCAACCTCGCCTCGCCCGGAATCATGGGTGGAGCCATGATTATCATCGGTGAGGATTACGGCGACGGCGCCTCGGTCATTCAAGAGCGCAGCCATGCCTTCGCCATGAAGTCGTCCATCTGGCTGCTGGACCCGCGCCCTCATCTGCCCAGCATCGTCCATATGGTGGAAAAGGGATTCGAGCTGTCCGAGGCGAGCAATTCCCCGGTCATGCTGGAATTGCGCATCAAGGCCTGTCACGTCACCGGCGAGTTCGAGACCAAGGACAATCGGGCCGCCGCCATTTCCCGCAATGCCCCCATGGGCACACCAGCGCCCTTCGACTATTCCAAAATCTCCCATCCGCCTTCGACCTTCGCCCACGAGATCGCCAAGGTGGAAACGCGGATGCCCGCAGCCCAAGCCTTCATCCGGGAACATCACCTGAACGAATTCTTCCCCGGTCCTATGAGCGATATGGGGATCGTGGTCCAGGGCGGGCTTTACAACAGCTTGATGCGGGCTCTGTTACAGCTCGGTCTGGCCGATGCCCTGGGCAAGACCAGCATCCCCATCTACTGCCTGAACGTGACCTATCCCCTGGTGCCGGAAGAAGTGCGCGCGTTCTGCGCTTCCAAGCGCGCCATCCTCATGGTGGAAGAAGGTTGCCCCGACTATATCGAACAGAGCCTGGGTCAGATTTTGCGCAAGGCCGATCTCCAGACCAAGCTGTTCGGCAAGGGCTGTCTGCCTCAGGCGGGGGAATACACCTCGGATGTGCTGGTGGACGGCCTTACCGCTTTTCTGGAACAGACGCAGCCCGAAGGCTTCGACGCGGCCCCCGCCCGCAAGATCGCCGATGCCGTCAAAAATCACCGCCAAGCCGCCGCCGCCCTGCTGGAAGCCGACCTTCCCGGTCGCCAGCCGGGTTTTTGCACCGGCTGCCCCGAACGCCCGGTCTTCTCCGCCCTGAAGCTGGCCCAAAAGGATGTGGGACCGACCCATATCAGCGCCGATATCGGCTGTCACTCCTTCGGCACATTGCCGCCCTTCAATATGGGCAATTCCATCTTGGGCTTCGGCATGAGCCTGGCCTCCGCCGCCGCTGTCGGCCCCAATCTGGGACGCCGCCCCATCTCCATCATGGGTGATGGCGGGTTCTGGCATAACGGCTCCATCACCGGCGTGGCGGGAACCCTGTTCAATCGCGGCGACGGTATCTTGGTCATCATGCAAAACGGTTACACTTCGGCGACCGGTCAGCAATTCATGCCCTCCACCGTGGCCGAGGGCCGCCGGGCCGAGACCCCCATGAATATCGAAGCCACCTTGAATATCATGGGAGTGAAGTGGCTGAAGACGGTGCGATCCTATTCGGTCTCCACCATGAAGAACGTGCTGAAAGAGGCCATGACCACCGCCGAGAAGGGGCTGA
>JAYTWE010000040.1:0-6733 GCA_043744055.1 Magnetospirillum sp. | reverse complement strand
GGGGGGCATAGCGGGCGATGGAACCGTCGCTTTCGTCCACTTCGCTGACGAAGATGCCGCTGTGCCCCACCAGGGCGCTGGCGAAAGGAGACTCGGCGGTGACGAAGTTCTTCATCACCGCGCCGTTCATCACGGTGGGATCGCGTCCGAGCGTGTGAAGAATCCAGCCGATCATGCCGGTGGTGGTGGATTTTCCGCTGGTGCCGGCAACGCCCACGCCATGGGGGGTGGCGTTGAACAGCTGAGCCAGCAATTCGGCCCGTGTCATCAACCGGGCTCCGAGGGCACGGGCGGATTTGACATCGGGGACCGTCTCTTCCACTGCCGCCGAAGTGACCAGGATTTGCCGTGCTTCGGTAATGCCGCTGCCATCTTGGGGGAAGAGGGCGATGCCCTTGGCCCGCAGGAAGTCGAACTTCAGGCTGGTGCGGCCCTGATCTAGCGATCGGTCGGAACCGGCCACGGAGGAGCCAGAGGCTTGTACGATCAGGGCCAGCGGCAGCATGCCGCTGCCACCAATGCCGCAGAAGAAATAAGAGCTGTCTCGTTCCATGGGCGAAAGCTACAATCCGAGGCTTCATGTGGCAAGGAATTCGGTCTTGATGAGCAGTTCCAGAATCAGGATCGGCGTGGTCGCTCCAGCTTCGCCCATGGATCGAAGCACCGCCAACCGGGTCGCCGCCCTGGCTGCCGATCTTTACCCCCATCATCGGGTCGAGCTGTTTTTTCATTCCCAATGTTTCGAGTCCTGGGGACATTTCGCCGGAACCGACGATCAGCGCGCCCAGGCTTTCATGGAAGTCGCCGACGACGAGTCATTTGACGCCGTGTGGTTCGGCCGAGGCGGCTATGGGTCATGTCGTATCGCCGAACGAGTGGCGTCCCAGGCAAAGCCGGTGGCGCGGCGCAAGACCTATCTGGGCTATAGCGACATGGGCTCGCTGCTGGCCGCTTTGTATGGGCAGGGGTTCTTGCGTCTTGCCCATGGTCCCATGCCGTCCGATATCAATCGTGATGGCGGCGAGGCGGCGGTGGCCCGCGCCCTGGCCTTTCTGGTGGAAGGCGCGGCAAGCGCCCTGGAGCCGACGGTCTTGGGCGGCGCACCGTGTGCCGCCTTCAACGCCACCATCCTCAGCCATCTGCTGGGAACGCCGTTGCAGCCGGACCTTGCCGGTCATGTGCTGATGCTGGAAGAGGTCTCTGAGCATATGTACCGGCTGGATCGGGATCTGTTCCATATCACCAGCAATCTTGGTATCCGCAAGGTGGCGGGGATCATGCTGGGCCGGTGCAGCGATATTCCACCCAACCAGCCCGAATTCGGCCAGACCGAGGAAGAGGTGGCGCGCCATTGGTGCGCCGTCTCGAAGATACCTTATCTCGGCCGGGCCGATATCGGTCACGACATCCACAACACAGTGGTGCCGTTCGGCCGCTGGCCTTGGATGGCTTAGACGGGCAGGATGCCCGCGCTCCCGTGCCATTGGAGCGCGGTCGTCCCGACCGCTTTCACTCCATGCTGATGCGAGGCCCTTTGCGGCCGCTGCTCTGCATGGCCTGGACCTTATCCCAGATCTTGGCGGCGATGGCGGTATAAGCCTTGGCGTGGGGGCTGTTGGGCTTGGAGACCACGATGGGCTCGCCCGCGTCCGAGGTTTGACGGATGGCGATATCCAGCGGTATTTCACCCAGAAATTCGGTGGATAGCCGCGCCGCTTCGGCCTTGGCGCCGCCATGGCCGAAGATATGGGCTTCATCACCGCATTTCGGGCAGATGTAATAGCTCATATTCTCGATGATGCCGAGAACCGGCACATCCACTTTGCGGAACATGTTCAGGCCCTTGGTGGCGTCCAGCAGGGCGATGTCTTGGGGCGTGGACACGATTACCGCGCCGGTCAGCGGAACCCGCTGGGTCATGGTCAGCTGGGTGTCGCCGGTGCCCGGCGGCATGTCGATGACCATCACGTCCAGCTCACCCCATTGGACGTCGCGCAAAAGTTGTTCCAGCGCGCCCATGACCATGGGGCCGCGCCAGATGATCGGCGAGTCCTCGGGGACCAGGAAGCCCATGGACATGCACTTAACACCGTAATTCTCCATGGGCAGCATGGTCTTGCCGTCGGGGCTGACCGGTTCGCCGGTGATGCCCAGCATACGGGGCATGGAAGGCCCGAAGATGTCGGCGTCGAACAGGGCGGTTTTCAACCCCATCTGGGAAAACGCCATGGCGATATTGGTCGCGGTGGTGGATTTCCCAACGCCACCCTTGCCCGAAGCGATAGCGATGATGGCCTTGACGTTGGGCAGCAGCGGCTGTTCCGCCTGGCCCGCGCCATGTCCATGTCCATGGTCATGGCCGCCTTTGGGGCCGCCTTGGGGATTGCGTTCGGCGGTGAGTACGGCAGAGACCGAGACGACGCCGGGAAGATCGTGAACCGCCTTTTCGGCGGCCTTGCGCAGAGGCTCCAGATTGGGGCCGCGTGCCGGTTCCACCTCGATGGCGAAGGCGACATGGCCGTTCTTGACCGCGATGCCCGACACCATGCCCAGGCTGACGATGTCGGCCTTCTTGTCGGGGTCTTGGATGCGGCTCAACGCTTCGACGATCTGCTGTTCGGTGACCTCGGCCATGGATGTCCTCTTTGGTGGAAAGCCCTAGGAAAGCAATGGTTTTTGCGGTGTTCACCGCTCACAAGCATCACCTGATATAAGTTGCTCCAAGCGGTTTGGGAAGGTGGAAAGGCGGGAACCTCATTGAAAACTGGTAATCTGACGGCCCCCGCGTTGCGCAAGGGGTAAACCTGCCCTATGTTCCGGGATGCGAATATCTGGATTCGCGCCCGGATGGACTACGATAGGGGATAGTATATGCCTTGGAATCCTCGTGGCGGCGGTGGCGGCGGCCCTTGGGGCGGCGGCGGCGGCGGTAACGGCCCCTGGGGGCGTCCCGGCGGCTCTGGCGGCGGCAATGGCGGCGGCGGTATGCCCGGCGGCCCCGAAATCGAGGATTTCATCCGCAAGGGGCAGGAAAAGCTGCGCAGTGTCATGCCGGGCAATGGCTTTGGCAGTGGTCAAGGGCTGATGGCTCTGGCGGTTCTCGCCATTGCGGCCTGGGCCTTTACCGGAATTTACAAGGTCAGCCCCGATGAACAGGGCGTGGTCATGCGCTTTGGCCAGTGGGTCGATACCACCGAGCCGGGTCTGCATTATCGTTTACCTTATCCCATCGAAACGGTGCTGCTGCCCAAGGTCACCAAGGTCAACCAGCTTCAGCTGGGCTATCGCTCCATGGGCGAAACCCGGGGCGAGCGCGGATCGTCATCGCGCAATGTGCCCGAGGAAAGCCGCATGCTGACCGGCGACGAGAATATCGTTGAGGCCGATGCCGCTGTGTTCTGGCGCATCAAGGATGCTGGCAAGTTCTTGTTCAATGTGCGCGACCCTGAAGCCACCGTGAAGGTGGCGGCGGAAAGCTCGCTGCGCGAGGTCATCGGCCGCAATCCCATTCAGGCTGCTTTGTCCGACAAGCGTGAGCAGATCGCCATTCAGGCCCAGGAAGAGCTTCAGAAGCTGCTGGACACCTATGGCGCCGGTATCCATGTGCAGCAGGTCCAGTTGCAGAAGGTCGATCCGCCCGGCGCGGTCATCGACGCCTTCAACGACGTTCAGCGCGCCCGTGCCGATCAGGAGCGCGCCCGTAACGAGGCCGAGGCTTATCGTAACGACATCATTCCCCGTGCCCGAGGCGAGGTGGAGCGGATCACTCAGGAAGCCCAGGCCTATCGCGAACAGGTGGTCGATCTGGCTCAGGGTGACGCCAAGCGGTTTCTTGCCATCTATGGCTCGTACAAGCTGGCCGAGGATGTGACCGCACGCCGCCTTTACATCGAGACCATGGAAGAGGTGTTGAAGGGCTCCACCAAGATCATCATTGATCCGTCCAGCAAGGGGGCTCAAAGCGTGGTGCCGTATCTGCCGCTCCCCGAGATTAAAAAGAACGCGGGAGGCGCCAAATGAACCGCAATCTCACCATATCGGCGGTGGTGGCGCTGGTCGCCCTGATGCTTGCTTCCTCGTCGCTGTTTATCGTCAATCAGGCGGAACAGGCGCTGGTCTTGCGCTTTGGCGCTCATCGCGCCACCATCCGCGAGCCCGGTCTGCACGTGAAGCTGCCCTTTATCGAGGATGTGGTTCGCTACGACATCCGCTTGCTGGCGCTTGATCCGCCCGATGAACAGATCATCTTGGGGGACCAGAAGCGCATCGTGGTGGACACTTTCACCCGCTATCGCATTGCCGATCCGCTGAAATTCTATCAGGCGGTCCGCACCGAGACTCTGGCCCGCGCCCAGTTGGCCCAGATCGTCTCTTCGGCCATGCGCCGGGTGATGGGGCAAGTGATGCTGCCTTCCATCTTGTCGGAAGAGCGCGCCAAGATCATGGAGAGCATTCAGCAAGATGTGGCGGAACGGGCTGGACGCGAAATGGGTGTTCAGGTGGTGGATGTGCGGCTGCGCCGCGCCGATCTGCCTGAGGAAACCAGCCAGTCCATCTATGACCGCATGAAATCCGAGCGCGAGCGCCAAGCCAAGGAAGCCCGCGCCCAGGGTTATGAATGGGGCCAGCAGATCCGCGCCCGCGCCGATCGCGAACGCACCGTCATTCTGGCCGAAGCCCAGCGACAGGCTCAGATCGAGCGTGGACAGGGCGATGCCGAAGCCAATCGCATTTTCGCTGATGCGTTCGGCAAGGACCCGCAGTTCTTCGCGCTTTATCGCTCGCTCCAGGCTTATCGCCATGCTTTGGGCGATGGGAATACGACCATGGTTCTGTCCCCGGATAATGAATTCATGCGTGCGTTCAACGCTGGTCCGACAAGTCGCAGATAAGACCGACGCCCCCATGATCTCGGTCATGGGGGCGGAGTTTTGAGGCCTACAAGGGATTTCCGTCAGGAGGGTTTGGTCAGGTGTTTATCTCGAAGATCGAAGGTCGTTCTGCCGCTTCGCGGATTCTGATTGCCGGGTTGGCTTGGGTCGCTCTGCTGACGGCTTCCGGTGCCGATGCGGCCGGAGGCCCGGCACCGTCAAGCTTCGCCGATCTGGCGGAAAAGTTGCTGCCCAGCGTGGTGAATATTTCCACCACCCAGACCATCAAGAACCAGCCGGGCGGCGGTTTGGAGATGCCTCAGTTCCCGCCGGGCTCCCCCCTGGAGGAATTCTTCAAGGAGTTTCTGGAGCGCCAGCAAGGCGGCGCAGGCCGTCCCGATGCTCCGTCGCGCAAGGCGACCTCGCTGGGCTCCGGGTTCATCGTCGATGCCGCTGGTTATATCGTGACCAATAATCACGTCATCGCCGATGCCGATGAAATCAGCATCAAGCTGCATGACGATACCGTGTTCTCCGCTTCGGTGGTGGGGCGTGATCCCAAGGTTGATCTGGCCTTGCTGAAGATCGACCCTGGCAAGAAGGTCCTGGCGGCGGTGCCCTTTGGCAATTCCGACGAAGCCCGCGTGGGCGATTGGGTTCTCGCCATCGGCAATCCCTTCGGTTTTGGCGGAACGGTTACCGCCGGTATCGTCTCTGCTCGGGCTCGCGATATCAATGCTGGTCCTTATGACGATTTTTTGCAGACCGACGCCTCTATTAATCGCGGCAATTCCGGCGGCCCCATGTTCAACATGAAGGGCGAGGTGATCGGCATCAATTCCGCCATCATCTCTCCGTCGGGTGGCTCCATCGGTATCGGCTTCGCCATTCCCGCCTCGCTGGCTGTACCGGTGCTGGACGATCTGCGTAAGTTCGGCAAGGTCCGTCGCGGCTGGCTTGGTATTCGTATCCAATCCCTGGATTCCGACATGGCCGAGAATGTGGGTCTGCCCGATCAGCATGGCGCTTTGGTGGCCAAGGTCGATCCCGCCGGTCCCGGTCTCAAGGCCGGTCTGAAGGATGGCGACGTGGTGCTGAAATTCGACGGCAAGGACATCACCGAGATGCGTCGTCTTCCCCGCTATGTGGCCAGCACCACCGTGGGCAAGAAGGTCGAATTGGTGATCTGGCGCGAAGGTAAGAGGTTAACCCTGAACGCTACCGTGGGCGAGATGCCGGAAGACCCGGCCGAGCAGGTGGCCAAAGGCGGCAAGGCTGAGCAGCCCAAGGCCAAGGAAGGCAAGGACGGTGTTCTGACCATTCCGGGGACTGGATTGACGGTGTCGTCGTTGACGCCGCAATTGCGCGAGCGGTTTGGCGTCGAGGATGACACCAAGGGAGTGGTTGTCACCGAGGCGAAACCGGATAGCGGCGCTGCGGAAAAAGGCTTACGTCCTGGCGATATTATCATCGAGGCCGACCACAAGCCGGTGCGGACCCCTGGCGATTTGGGCAAGGCGGTGGAGGATGGCCGCAAGGCGGGGGCCAAGTCCCTGCTGCTCCGGGTCGAGAATCCCCAACAGCTGCGCTATGTGGCGTTGCCGCTGACCGAGGGTAAGGCCAAGAAATAACAAGCCTCTCCTCCCTCCCTCATGCGATATCCGCGTGTGGGGGAGGGAGGCTCTTCTGGCGTTTTGACGCTATTGTTCATGCAAACATCGACGTCTAGACCGTTTCGCGTTCACACGCGAACGGACTTGCTTTTCTTGAGGCGGAATAAGCTCTGCTTTTTCTGGGCTCAACTGCGTTGATATTCAGGTTATGAGCGTCTCTTCCCCTCCCCTCGGCTTGCCGGGGGGAGG
>JAYTWE010000039.1:0-17489 GCA_043744055.1 Magnetospirillum sp. | reverse complement strand
CACCGCTGTTCACCGCCGCTTTCAAAAAGCAACGGGATGTCGAGCACCACCAATGCCGTGCGCCGCCGCCGATGCATCGCCAAGAATTTACGTTCAGCTTGACGGACCAAAGGATGGACGATGGCTTCCAACCGCTTCAATGCTGGGTCATCGCCGAACACCTTCGCCCCCAACGCCACCCGGTCCACTGTCCCGGCCGTGACCACACCGGGAAAAGCCGCTTCAACCGCCGCTACCGCCGCGCCGCCCGGCGCAAATAAAGCGTGAACCGTAGCATCGGCATTATGCACGGGCACCCCCAAGCGGCGCAGCATCATCGCCGACGTGGTCTTGCCCATACCGATGGAACCGGTCAGGCCGAGGATTTTCATGACAAAACGAAGTCCCGCAATTCGGCGCTTACTTCTGGCCGAATGCCGAACCAGGCTTCAAAGCCTGGAACTGCCTGCCATAACAACATCCCCAAACCGTCCACCACCGGATTGCCCCGCGCCCGCGCCCGCGCCAGCAGATCGGTTTCCAGTGGCGCATAAACAATATCGTTGACCACCGCGCTGGTGGGGAGGGCGGCAAGATTAAGCTCTAGCGGAGGCTGGCCGGTCATACCCAACGTGGTGGTGTTGACCACCAGGGCGGCGCCGTCCAGCGCCTCGGCCCGATGATCCCAGTCAATGACATCACCGCCCAGCTCCGCCGCCAGCCTCTCGGCCCGATCACGACCACGATTCATCAGGCGAATCTCGGATAAGCCCGCATCAACCAGAGCCGCCATCACGGCACGAGCAGCTCCACCCGCCCCAATCACCACCGCTGGCCCCGCAGCGGGAGTCCAGCCAGGTGCCCCATGCCGGAGATTTTCAAAGAACCCGAAAGCATCGGTATTGCGACCAAGTAAGGTGCCATCGTCTTGAACCACCACCGTATTAATAGCCCCGATCCGAGCTGCCAGAGGATCAACCTTATGAACCAAGGATAGCGCCGCTTCCTTATGGGGAACCGTCAGATTACAGCCGCTAAACCCCATCTTGGACAGCGCATCCAACGCCGCGCTCAGATTCTCGGGAGCAACCGGAAGCGGAAGATAAGCCCCGTCCACACCCAGCTGCTTCAACCAAAATCCGTGCAGCCGAGGCGAGCGGGAGTGAGAAACCGGCCAGCCCATGACACCGGCAAGTCTGGCTTTGCCTGTCAGGGTCATGACATCAATTCTCCATTCTCACGCAGGAAATCCAGCAAGGGCAACAAAGGCAAACCCAAGATCGTGAAGAAATCACCCTCGGCCGATAAAAACAACTGCGCGCCCAATCCCTCCAGCTGATAGGCCCCCACCGAGGACCGCACCGCGTCTCCCACCGTCTCCAGATAGTGATCGAGAAAGGAATCCGAGAAATTGCGCATGGTCAGCAAAGCCTGATCGGTGTGATACCACACCCGGCGACCATCTCGCACCGCCACCACCGCACTGGTCAAACGATGCGTGCGATGACGTAGACTCGTTAATTGAGCCCGCGCCTCTGCCGTGGTCTTGGGTTTGTCGAACCAGAGTCCATCTTGATCCAGCATCTGATCGGCACCGATCACCAGGGCACCGGGATGACGCGCCGACACCCGCACCGCTTTCAGCTCGGCCAAAGTCTCGGCCACCCGTCCTGGACTATTGGTTTCGGCCCGCATCGCCTGTTTCATAGCGTCTTCATCAACTGCCGCCACATCCACCGTGAGAGAAACACCGGCGGATTCAAGCATAGAGCGCCGAGCGCTACTGGCGGAGGCGAGAATAATCATGATGGAGCCTGGGGGGGCAGGGCCTTACTTGCTTCCTGCTTTTCCACATGCTTGGCATGCAGCTGAATGATGGCGGCCGAGGCTTCCTCGATAGAGCGACGAGTCACATCCACCACCGGCCAGCCCAAACGCGAGAAGATCCGCCGTGCCGCCTGAACCTCTTCCTTCACTTTTTCAAACTGCGCGTAATCGGCCTCTTCTCCCTGATTCAACAACCGCAGCCGAGCACGCCGAATATCAGCCAAACTTTTCGGGTCCTTGGTCAAACCCACCACCAGGGGATTCTTCACCCGCTCCAACTCGGACGGCAACGGCACGCCAGGAACCAGAGGATAATTGGCGCATTTCAAACCGCGATTGGCCAGATACATACAAGTTGGAGTCTTGGAGCTGCGCGAAACACCCACCAAAATGATATCAGCGTTTTCCACCAATTCGATCAACTGACCATCATCATGAGCCAAAGTAAATTGCATGGCGTCGATACGGCGAAAATATTCAGCATCCATCTGATACTGACGACCCGGCAGAGCCTTAACCTCTTCCCCGAGAAAGGCTGATAACCCCGCCATGGCCGGGTCCAGCAGCGAGATACAAGGGATCTTGCGATGACGGCAAGCCTCTTCCAGCAAAGAGCGGACCCCCCCATCCACCAGGGTAAACATGACGAGACCAGGATTATCCTCGATTCCGGCAATGACCCGCTCCACCTGACCTTGAGTGCGCACCAGCCACCAATTGTGCTGAATGGGCTGAACCCCTTCGAACTGAACAAGACAGGCGCGTGATACCGAGGTTACGGTTTCACCGGTGGCATCGGACACGAGATGGAGATGAAAATTCTTCATGCCTGTGGATAAGCCTTAAGACCGGGGATAAGTAGGAGGTTTAGAAAATGACGTTCAAACGCTCCCCACTGACCTGAATTCAGCTCCTGGAGTCGTCCGCCTGTCAAAAACCATTCCTCCCATAAACAAGAATAACGTGAATTCATCACTTTCACATCCGATTTCCCGATCTTATCCCAGAAGCATGACACGGCGTTCCTCCTGAGAAATCAAGCATCTGCAACTTTCACCCCCATGCCACCACTCCATAAATCAAAACCCTGGATCACCCTGGGGATAGAGTGTGGATCAAACCTAATCCCCATTTTCCACAGCCACCCACTTACCACAGCCACCTTTCCTCTAAACCTTAAAGACTGTAATAGAGACCAAACACCAAATCGCGAGGCCGCCTCCCGTGCCCAACTCCACCATGTCCAAACCCGTTAAGCCCTTCCTCCGTACTCTCGCTGGCGAGACCCTGACTCCGCCACCGTTCTGGTTGATGCGCCAAGCTGGCCGCTATCTCCCGGAATACCGCGCGACCCGTGCCGAAGCCGGAAGCTTTCTCGATCTTTGCTACAATCCTGGTTTTGCCACCGAAGTCACTCTGCAGCCCCTGCGCCGATACGGTTTCGACGCTGCCATTCTATTTAGCGACATCCTGGTAATCCCCGATGCCTTGGGTCAACAGGTTGCGTTCAAGGAAGGCGAAGGTCCGGTATTAACGCCGATTCGCTCGGCAATAGATCTTGATGGTCTCAACGCCTCGGGTCTCCATGACCACCTTGCGCCGGTCTACAAGACCATGTCGAACCTCTCGGCTGCCATCCCCGAGACCACGGCTCTTATCGGCTTTGCTGGCGCTCCCTGGACCGTTGCGACCTATATGATCGAGGGGAGCGGCTCTAAGGATTTTGCCAAGGCCAAGGGAATGATGTTCGGTCAGCCGGAATTATTCGCCCGGCTAATGGCATTGTTGATTCAAGCGACCGGTGATTATTTGATCCGTCAGATTGATAACGGAGCCGAAGTCATTCAGATTTTTGACACTTGGGCCGGAGCCTTGCCCGAGGATCAATTCGAACGCTGGGTGATCGCCCCAACCCGAACCTTGGTCGAGCGCATTAGAGCCGAGCGCCCCGGCGTGCCCGTGATCGGCTTCCCCCGTCAGGCCGGTTATCTCTACAAACGCTATGTCACCGAGACCAAGGTCAACGGTATCTCGTTGGATTCCTCGGTTCCCTTGGATTGGGTCGCGTCTGAGTTGCAAACTAAATGCACCGTGCAGGGTAATCTTGACCCGCTTTTGGTTGTGGCTGGTGGCGAAGCCATGGATGCCGGGATTGATCGGATTTTGAAAGTTCTGGGAAAAGGGCCGTTCATCTTTAATCTTGGCCATGGAATTGTCCCGCCGACACCGCCGGAAAATGTGGCGCGTCTGGCTGAACGCGTGAAAGGCTGGAAAGGTTGAGCAATCTTAAAACCGCCATTGTTCTGTTTAATCTTGGTGGTCCTGATCGTCTTGAATCGGTCGAGCCATTTTTGTTTAATCTGTTCAATGATAAGGCGATCATCGGTGCTCCGGGACTGATTCGCTGGTTGCTCGCCAAATATATTTCCAAGAAACGAGCTCCGGTCGCCCGCAAGATTTATGCTCAATTGGGTGGGGGCTCACCACTGGTGCCGCAAACCGAAGTTCAGGCCAGGGCATTGGAACAAGTTTTAGGTGAAGGCTATCGTTGCTTCATCGCCATGCGGTATTGGCATCCCTTTGCCCATGAAACCGTAAAAGCAATAAAAGCCTGGGGAGCGGATCAGGTGGTTTTGTTACCGCTCTATCCTCAATTTTCCACTACGACCACCGGATCATCCATTCAAAATTGGTATCAGGCAGCCTGTGATTTAAATCTGCCGACTCAATTGGTCTGTTGCTATCCCACTCAGCCGGGATTGGTGGCGTCCATGGCGCAATTGGCACGTAGCGGCTATGACGAAGCCAGGCTTAAAGGTGAGCCGAGAGTTTTGTTCTCTGCTCATGGTCTGCCGAAAACGGTGATTGAACGGGGTGATCCCTATCAAGCCCAAGTGGAATTGACGGCTGCCGCTGTCGCAAAATCCATGGGAATTGATAATTTGGATTGGACCATTTGCTATCAAAGTCGGGTCGGTCCCATGGAATGGATCGGACCTAGCACTGAAGCGGAGTTGGAACGGGCAGGGCGCGATAAGGTACCGGTTGTGATCGTGCCGGTGGCCTTTGTTTCCGAGCATTCTGAGACTCTGGTGGAACTCGATATCGAATATCGTCATCGCGCTGATGAATTAGGGATTCCCGCTTATGTCCGGGTTCCCGCCCTAGGTTGTCATAATGAATTCATTTCCGGTTTAGCTCAATTGGTGCAACAGCAGGATTCGGTCAAAGGCCAAGCCTGTGCTCAATTGGGACGGACATGTTTATGTTAAGCGGTGAAGCTTATTTATGGCTGAAGGCTGTTCATGTTATTGCAATAATTTCGTGGATGGCGGGATTACTCTATCTGCCTCGGCTATTTGTTTATCATTGTGATGTTCATCCCAAGTCAGAGACCTCGGCAACCTTTAAAATTATGGAGCGCCGTCTTATTAAGGCCATCATGACTCCCGCCATGGTTTTGGCTTGGGGATTGGGTTTGACCATGGCGGTGGATGGAGGACTGTTTTTTCAGCATTGGTTTCACGTCAAATTGTTGGCGGTGGTCGCTATGACTGCGGCCCATTTTTATTTGGTTCGTTGCAAAACAGCTTTCGCCGAAGACCGTAATAGCAAACCACAGAAATTCTTTCGGATTCTCAACGAGGTTCCAACCTTGTTGATGATCGTTATTGTCATCTTGGTGATTGTGAAGCCCAGCTTCGGTCATTGACAGCGGGCAAGTGTTTGGCTAAAGCTTGGCAAAATTCCTCAGGGCCGAATATACGGCCTATTCCCACCTTCCACCCGTTCGCGTCGGATCATTCGTATCCGTCCTTATATCGGCCCCTGGTCCGCTTGGTCGGACCCGTGTATTTCAAGCCGATTTTCTTCGCGTCGGGATTTTAACGGAACTCGCTCCATGCATCTCCAGGACTTAAAGAAGAAAACTCCGGCCGAGCTATTGGCATTTGCTGAAGAGCTTGAAATCGAGAATGCCAGCACACTGCGTAAGCAGGACATGATGTTTGCAATCTTGAAGCAGCTGGCGGAAAACGATACGCCGATCTATGGCGAAGGCGTTCTGGAAATCTTGCAAGACGGGTTCGGTTTTCTGCGCAGTCCTGAAGCTAATTATTTGCCGGGTCCTGATGATATCTATATCAGCCCCAGCCAGATGCGCCGTTTTGGGTTGCGGACTGGTGACACGGTGGACGGTCAAATTCGCGCGCCCAAAGATGGCGAGCGGTATTTTGCTCTGCTCAAAGTCACTAACATCAATTTCGAAGACCCGGAAAAGGTCCGTCATCGCATCAACTTTGACAATCTGACGCCGCTTTATCCCGACGAAAAGTTGAAGCTGGAGATTGAGGACCCCACTCGCAAGGATCTCACTACCCGTGTGATTGATCTGGTGGCTCCCATCGGTAAAGGTCAACGCGCCTTGGTGGTTGCACCGCCGCGTACGGGCAAGACGGTGATGTTGCAGAATATGGCTCATGCCATTTCGCTGAATCACCCGGAAGTCTATCTGATCGTTCTGCTGATTGATGAGCGCCCGGAAGAAGTGACCGATATGGCTCGTTCAGTGAAGGGTGAAGTCATCAGCTCCACTTTCGATGAACCGGCATCGCGTCACGTTCAGGTTACCGAAATGGTTCTGGAAAAGGCCAAGCGTCTGGTCGAGCATAAGCGCGACGTGGTCATTCTGCTGGATTCCATCACTCGTCTAGCTCGTGCCTACAACACCGTCGTTCCCAGCTCGGGCAAGGTTCTGACCGGTGGCGTCGATGCCAATGCCTTACAGCGCCCCAAGCGCTTCTTCGGTGCCGCGCGTAATATCGAAGAAGGCGGCTCGCTCTCTATTATCGCTACCGCGCTGATTGATACCGGCTCGCGCATGGATGAAGTGATCTTCGAAGAGTTCAAGGGAACCGGTAACTCTGAAATCATCCTCGATCGCAAGCTGTCGGATAAGCGGACCTTCCCGGCCATCGACATCACCAAGTCGGGCACTCGTAAGGAAGAATTGCTGGTCGATAAGGGCGTCTTGTCCAAGATGTGGGTGTTACGTCGTATCTTGATGCCCATGGGTGTGGTGGATGCCATGGAATTCCTGGTGGACAAGCTAAAGCATTCCAAGAACAACGCCGATTTCTTCGACGCGATGAATTCTTAAGACGTCAGGGGAAGATATTCGTGGGCTCTGCCCACAACCCGCAAAGGGCCGAGGCCCTTTGATCCCGTTGGAATAATTCCGAGAGATCAAGGAGACTCGTCTCCTTGCGGGTGAAGGGCAGAGCCCTTCAGTCTTTCAGGTTATGCCTATTCCCCAATAAAAACGGGCGATCTCTTTTCCTGGAAGGCTTTGACGCCTTCTTCGTAATCACTGCTGTCATAGACCTTGCGTCGCATTCCCTGAACCCGCTCGAACATGCGGGGCGTGATGGAATGGGCCGAGGCGAGAACCCGTAACTCTTCTTTCATCACGGCAATGGCCAGAGGGGCCATCTTCTCGATGCCTCGCGCCATTTCAATGCAGAAGGCGGTAATCTCGCTGGGTTCTTGGAGATGATTGACCAATCCCACCAGTAAGGCGCGCTGGGCATCCACTGGTTTGGCGGTAAAGGCCATTTCCTTCACGGTATGAAGATTGGCAGCATTCATGAAGGTCAGCAGACCCGTGACGTTATAGGGAATACCCAGCTTTGCCGGAGTAATGGCAAAGGTGGAATCCGGTGTTGCTACGATGATGTCGCAAGCCAAAGCCATTTCACAGGCTCCCCCCCAGACGCCGCCTTCGATTAAGGCGATGATGGGAGCAGGAAATTCCTCGATGGCGCGGATCACCACTCGAAGCGGATCACTCCAGCCCAGGGGATCGCGATGGGTTTTTGGCAATTCGGATATGTCATGGCCCGCGGACCATATTTTAATGCCGGGTTCAGCGCGAAGAATAACGCAGCGGGCTTTTTCCGCCTCGGCCTGTACCAGCGATGCCAGGATCTCGGTAATCATGGCATCGGACAAGGCGTTACGTTTGGGCTGGTTGGCCATGGTGATGATGGCCAACCGCCCATTCATTTCAAAACGGGTTAAAGTCATGGGATCAATGACGTCCTGAGGAATGGCGGCGGTGATGACGGCGGTGATGTTCTTGCAGCAAATCATCGCTGGGGCCATCGTCATCCGACCGACGGCGATTGAGCAAGTGCAGACCAAAAGCCATCAAGATAGGCGGCGTCGTGATGATGGCGATTCGTCCCAGCATATTACTGAACGTATCGCGCCCGCTTTTAATGACGATGTTTTCTTTGCACTCATAGCGCTGCTTGAACGTGCCCGAGCAATCCTTCATGCGCTCTTGCACCGCAGAAGAGGAATGAGTCTCCACATCGGAATCGGACAGATTGCCGAACTGATCCCAGGTGGCCCAGGTCATCCAGATCAGGCTGATGCCGGTAACTGTCCACTTGCCTAATTTGGACCCACTCACAACTTTATCTCCTGCCGGATAGCGATGATGCCATCCGATAGTCTAATACGAAAATGATTAAGGCAATAGCACCGTCGATCCTGTGGTCTTGCGGCTTTCCAAATCCGTATGGGCTTGGGCGGCATCTTTCAGGGCATAGGTCTGATTGACATGCACCTTAACCACTCCCTTTTGCACCACTTTGAACAATTCCTCGGCTCCCGCCACGAGATCGGAGCGCTTGGCGGTATAGGCCATCAATGAGGGGCGGGTCAGGAATAGTGAGCCCTTGGCGGCGAGTAATCCAGTGTCCAACAGGTCAAGCTTGCCCGAGCTTTGACCGAATAAGACCATCATTCCAAGCGGAGACAGACAGTCCAAAGATTTGAGGAAGGTATCCTTACCCACGGAATCATAGACCACGGGAACACCGGCTCCGTTGGTGATGTCTTTGACACGGGCGACGAAATCTTCGGTTTTGTAGAGAATGGGGTAATCACAGCCATGCTTGTGCGCCAGTTCGGCTTTGTCTTCAGAGCCGACGGTGCCGATCACGGTGGCTCCCAGATGCTTGGCCCATTGGCAGACCAGAAGACCGACTCCGCCAGCGGCGGCATGGATCAAAATGGGGTCTCCCGGTTTAACCCGATAGGTCCGTCGCAACAGATATTGGGCGGTCATACCCTGAAGCATCATGGCGGCGGCGGTCATATCGGTGATGTCGTCGGGAATCTTCACCAATCGGTCAGCGGGCATGGTCCGTATTTGGGCATAAGCCCCCAATGGCGGATTGGCATAAGCGACCCGGTCACCGGGCTTGAAGTCACGGACTGACGCCCCGACCGCTTCAACAATACCGGCTCCTTCAAGGCCGGGCGTGAAGGGCAGGGGAGCAGGATAAAGGCCGGTGCGGTGATAGACATCAATGAAATTCAGTCCGATGGCGGTGTGGCGGATCACCACTTCGCTGGCAGCCGGGGCGGGAACCGAGATTTCCTCCCAGGTCAGAACTTCGGGACCGCCGGGATGATGAACACGAATGGCATGAGTCTTCACAGGCTTACCCCTTCATGACGCAGCAGAAATTGTTTGGTCTCGATTCCGTCGATGCCGGAATAACCGCCCAATCCGCCATTGGTCGCTAATATCCGATGGCAGGGAATGATGACGGGAATAGGGTTGCGGCCGCAAGCTCCGCCCAAAGCGCGGGGCGAGGTGCCCAATTGCTCGGCCAATTGGCCATAAGAGAGCGTGGAGCCGAGTGGGATTTTCTCTAAAGCTGCCCAGACCTTGCGTTGGAACTCGGTTCCGTGGGGGGCCAGAGGCAGGTCAAAACTTTTGCGCTTGCCGTCGAAATACTCTTCCAATTGCTCACGAGCCTTGAGCAGCAAAGGCGAATCCTCGTTCTCGGGCAGCCAGCCCCAATCCAGCGCGACAATGGCTCCATCGGCTTCAAACAGGGCCAGGGGTCCGATGGGAGACGTAAAAGCAAGATGCGGCATGGGGCTGGCTCTCTTTTAAATTGGATCGTGATGCTATCTCGCCATTAAGGCATCACGCAACCGGTCGGGATCAGTCAGCGGCGTGGAACAGACCGAGGCGCGGCAGATCATGGCGGTGGGCGGGCTATCCTCCACGACCCTTCGGAGCAGGTGGATCTGACATTCGCCCATGGCGGCGCTCCGCAACAGAGCCCAGGAGGTTTCGTCGCCAGCTGGACCGGTGATCGTCACTTCCAGCGGATCGGCCAGGATTTCAAACGCATCCAACATAGCGGTCATATTGGGCAACTGATCGGGAATAGCGGCGGAGAAGGACGCCAGGATCGCATCGGCCCGATCGCGCCATTTGGCGTCACCAGTGACCAGACTCATCAGAGCCAAGGCCTCGGCCATGGCTCCATTGCCGGATGGAACCGCCGAATCGAAGCCGGATTTGGTCCGCATGATAATATCGGTGGTATCCATGGCCGAGATGAAATAACCCCCGCTCTCTTGATCCCAATGATGGGTATGAGCGGCGTCCAGCCATTGCCGTGCATGTTCGATCAAACTTGTATCGCCGTTGGCCTGATAAAGCACCAGGGCGGCCCGCGACATATGAGCGTAATCATCCACCACGCCGGGATGGGCGGCTTTGTCTTGGCACAGGCTGTGGAATAGGCGGCCATCGGGCCTGGTCATCTTGGTGAGGATGATGGTGAAGGCTTGGCTGGCGGCACTCAGCCAGTCGGGCCGATCAAAGGTCAGGGCCGCTTCGGCTAAGGCGGTGATCATCATGCCATTCCAATCGGCGAGGACCTTGCCGTCGCGACCGGGTCGAATCCGCTTGTCGCGATGGGCCAGCAAGATTGCCTTGGCCTCGGCGAGGGCATCGTCGTCCTCACCTCCGTTCTTATGATTGCGATGCAAGATGATGCGGCTTTCCCAATTGCCGCCGCTGGTCACATCATAGAGCTTGCTCAACCGCTTGGCTGAATCTTGGTCTAACAGCCGGTCGATCTCGTCCTTGGTCCAGGTGTAGAACAAGCCTTCCTCGCCTTCACTATCGGCGTCCAGGGCGGCGGCGAAAGCCCCACCTTCGGCCGTCATCTCCCGCATCAGCCAGCCGATAGTCTCGAACACCCGAGCACGGTAAAGTGGCTTTCGAGTCTGTTTCCAGACCTGACATAGCAGCGAGATCAGCTGGGCGTTGTCGTAGAGCATCTTCTCGAAATGAGGCACCAGCCATTCCGAATCGGTGGAATAGCGCATGAAGCCGCCGCCCAGATGGTCATAAATACCGCCCTGGCAGATATGATCCAAGGTCACCGTCACCGCTTGGGCAAGACGTCTGTCACCGGTGCGTAGATAAGTCCGCCACAGGAATCGGTGTAGGCCAGGTTGGGGAAATTTCGGTGCGCCATGGGTACCGCCGTCTTGGAGGTCGATACTGGACAGGGTATCCAAGGCCCCCCGATTTAAGATCTCCATATCCAGACTCATTGCTCCGGGCGATCGGGCCAATTGCTCCAAAGCCTGGCGCATCCGCGTTACATTGTGGCTGATTTTGTCGGGGTCCTTGTGGAAGGTTCCACTGATTCCCTCCAGCACATCGGGGAAGGCGGCGCGGCCCCATCGGGGAGTGGCGGGAAAGTAGGTGCCGCCCCAAAAGGGTTCACCGTCGGGGGTCAAGAACATGGTCAGCGGCCAGCCGCCTTGCTGCCCCATCATGGCCAGCGCCATCTGATAGAGCGAATCCAGGTCGGGCCGCTCCTCGCGATCCACCTTGATATTCACGAATAGCCGGTTCATCAGATCGGCGATTCCGGCATCTTCGAAACTTTCATGGGCCATGACATGGCACCAATGACAGGCGGAATAGCCCACCGACAGTAAAATGGGTTTACCGCTTCGCTTGGCTTCGGCCAGGGCCTCGGCCCCCCAAGCCCACCAATGAACCGGATTTTCCGCATGTTGCAGCAAATAGGGGCTGGACTCGAAGACCAGTCGGTTATGGGTCATGGAGGAGTGGCTCCCAGATGGCGTTGCGTGCTTTGATTACTAGGCTTAGTTTGGGTGTAGGGCTCCAAAACGCAAGGCGAGGTCATCATGAAGATTACCGTGGATGTGGATTGCTCCCCCGAGGAGCTGCGGACCTTCTTCGGCTTACCCGATGTCAGGCCCATGCAAGATGCTCTGATGCGGCAGGTTCAAGATCAGATGACGGCCAACTTGCACGCCATGGAGCCTGAGGCCATGTTCAAGACTTGGCTTCCTGCCAGCATGCAGGGAATGGAGCAGTTTCAAAAATTGCTGTGGTCTCAGTTCACCACGGCTAGCCGACCCAAGGAGTAGTTGATTTGAATCCTCCCGCCGACCCACCGCATTTTTTCCAAGCGCATGTGTTCATCTGCACCAATCGCCGCCCCGATGACAATCCGCGTGGCTCGTGTGCAGGGAAGGGATCGGAAGAGCTGCGTGAACATCTGAAGGATGCCCAGAAACGATTGGGTCTTAAGAATGTACGGATTAACTCCGCCGGATGCCTGGACCGTTGCGGCCTGGGTCCGGTGATGGTGATTTATCCCGAGGGTATCTGGTACAGCTTTAGCACCATCGCCGATATGGACGAAATCCTTGATACCCATCTGGTCAAGGGCGGTCGGGTCGAACGCCTGATGGTGGACCGCCCCATTTCCGTTTGAAAACTCGAAAGAACGAAGGGCTCTGCCCTTCACCCGCAAGGAGACTCGTCTCCTTGACCTTACTGATTTAATCCAATGGGATCAAAGGGCCTCGGCCCTTTGCGGGGTTGGGCGGAGCCCATATTTCCCCCCCCCCATATTTCCCCCCGAGGAACTCTCGGGTTTTCAAGGTGACGGAGTATAAAATGAGTAGCGATACCATTTACGCTTTGGCCAGTGCTCCGGGCCGGGCTGGGGTCGCGGTCTATCGCTTGTCAGGTCAAAGGGCGGGTGAGGCTTTGTCGGCCTTGACGGGAAAGCCATTGCCCGAGCCGCGCAAGGCGGTGCGGTGCCGGCTGCGAGACTGTACAGGCGAGGCCCTGGATGATGGGCTTGTCCTATGGTTTTCGTCCCCCCACAGTTTTACCGGCGAAGACGTGGTCGAGCTGCATTTGCATGGGGGGCGGGCGGTGGCCCAAGCTCTGGCCGAGACCTTGGCCGGGTTGGGGCTGCGTCCAGCCGAGCCTGGTGAATTCTCTCGCCGCGCCTTTCTTAATGGCAAGATGGATCTGACCCAGGCCGAGGCCATCGCTGATTTGGTGGAGGCTGAGACTTCGGCCCAACGTCGTCAGGCTTTGCGTCAGATGGATGGTGAGTTGGCGCGGTTGACCGAATCCTGGCGCAGTCGTCTGGTAACGGCTTTGGCCCACCTTGAAGCGGTGATCGATTTCTCCGACGAGGATATTCCCCAGGGGCTGTTGTCCCAGGCGGGGCGGGAGGTTGCGGAGTTGGCGCGTGCCATGGACTCTCATCTTTGCGATGGTCACCGGGGCGAGCGACTGCGCGACGGTATCCATATGGCCATCATCGGCGCCCCCAATGCCGGGAAGTCCAGTCTGCTGAACCGATTGGCCGGACGGGACGCCGCCATCGTTTCGGCCCAGGCCGGGACCACGCGCGATGTGATCGAAATCCATCTTGATCTGGCCGGTTGGCCGGTGGTGGTGGCCGATACCGCTGGTCTACGCGATGCCTCTTGCGAGATCGAAGCGGAAGGGGTGCGCCGTGCCCTGGCTCGGGCCGAAGCCGCTGATGTAAAACTGGCGGTGTTCGATGGACTGAACCTGGACGCCGCGACCCTGGAAGTGATAGACGACGCCACCTTGGTTCTTATCAATAAGGTTGATGCCATGGATGGGGCGCTGCCTTTGACCGTGGCGGGACGCCCGGTTGTGGCGGTGTCGGCCCGGACCGGTCAAGGTCTGGACCTTTTGCTGGAGGTCCTCGGCCAAGAGGTCGAGGCCCGCTTTGCCTCCGGCTCGGCTCCGGTCTTCACGCGGGCGCGGCATCGGGCGGCGGTGGAAGATTGCCTGGACTCTTTGCGTCGATTCAATCTTGATGCCGAAATGGAACTGGCGGCCGAGGATTTGCGATTGGCGGCGCGTGCCTTGGGCCGCATCACTGGTCGGGTTGAGGTGGACGATATTTTGGATGTGATCTTCCACGAGTTCTGCATCGGGAAGTAATTCGAGCAGAGCGAGTTAAGGCCAAAGGCCGCCGCGCCACATGGCGCGTAAGCCAAGTCCGCCAGCGGCGGACGCCCGGCACCTGAGGGGCATAAAGAGATTTAACAAGATATGGTGTGTTTCACGTGAAACAAAACGATGGCTTGAGGGCTTACGATGTGGTGGTGGTCGGTGCCGGCCATGCTGGCTGCGAAGCCGCCGCCGCCGCCGCCCGGTTCGGCGCACGCACGGTTCTGGTCACTCAACGCCTGGAAACCATTGGCGAGATGTCGTGCAATCCAGCCATTGGCGGTTTGGCCAAGGGTCAGCTGGTGCGCGAGATCGACGCCCTGGACGGGGTGATGGGGCGGGTCATCGACAAGGCGGGAATTCAATTCCGCATCCTCAATCGCAGCAAGGGACCGGCGGTTCAAGGACCGCGCGCCCAGGCGGATCGCAAACTTTATCGTCAAGCTATGCGGGCCGCTTTGGACGAGACCGGAGGCCTCGATCTCCTGGAAGCTTCGGTGGAAGAGCTGACGGTGGAGCAGGGCCGGGTCACCGGCGTGATCTTGGGCGATGGGCGCGCCATCATATGTGGCGCCGTGGTGGTTACCACCGGCACCTTTTTGCGCGGCTTGATCCATCTGGGGGAGAAGACGTGGGCGGCGGGGCGGGTGGGGGATGCGCCCTCTATCGGTTTGTCGCTTTCGTTGGAAAAGCTGGGTCTTCCCTTGGGGCGGCTGAAGACCGGGACACCGGCTCGGCTCGATGGCCGCACCATTGATTGGGATTCGCTGGATATGCAGGCGGGTGACAATCCGCCGGTACCGTTCTCGTATCTGACCGATCGGATCACGACGCCCCAGATCGCGTGCGGCATCACCGCCACCACGCCGCAGACCCATGCCATCATCCGCGCCAATCTGGCTCGTGCCCCCATGTATTCGGGTCAGATTCAAAGCACGGGTCCACGCTATTGCCCCAGCATCGAGGATAAGGTGGTGCGCTTTGCCGAGCGTGAGCGGCACCAGATATTCCTGGAGCCCGAAGGTCTGGACGACCACACCGTCTATCCCAACGGCATTTCCACCTCGTTGCCCGAGGATGTGCAGCGGGCCATGATCGCTACCATTCCCGGTCTGGAGCGCTGCGAGCTGATCCGTCCCGGTTATGCCATCGAATATGATTTCGTCGATCCTCGGGCTTTGCAGCGCTCGTTGGAAACTCGCTCGGTACCGGGTCTGTTTCTGGCCGGGCAGATCAACGGGACGACCGGTTATGAAGAGGCGGGTGTTCAGGGTCTGCTGGCCGGGCTTAATGCCGCCCGTGGCTGCGGGGGGTCGGCTCCTCTGATCTTGGATCGGGCCGATGGCTATGCCGGGGTGATGGTCGATGATCTGGTCAGCCTGGGGACCACCGAGCCCTATCGTATGTTTACCTCACGGGCGGAATATCGCTTGCTGTTGCGGGCGGACAATGCCGATCTTCGCTTGACCCCCAAGGGGATGGCGGCGGGGTGTGTCGGGTCCCACCGAGCGGGTGTGTTTACCGCCAAGGCCGCAGCAATTACCGCCGGGCGAGATTTACTGGCGGGCTTGAAGGCTTCTCCTAATGTGTTGCGAGGCCATGGATTGGAGATCAATCAAGATGGCGTGATCCGTTCGGCTTGGGATCTGTTGTCCTTTAATGGTGTCGATCTGGCTCGACTGGCTACGGTTTGGCCCGAGCTGGCAGGTGTCAGTGCGACAATTGCCGAGCAGTTGGAGATCGAGGGTAAATATGCGGCCTATCTGCATCGTCAGGATGCGGATATCAAAGCCTATCGTCGCGAGGAAGGTTTGATCCTGCCCGATGATTTGGATTATGACTCCATCGGGTCTTTGTCCAATGAGGTGCGTCAGAAGTTCAAGGCGGCTCGGCCCGAGACCCTGGCGGCGGCGGCCCGTATCCCCGGTATTACGCCGGCAGCGGTAACGGCCTTGTTGGGGCATGTGAAGCGGGCAGGGGGTGTTGTGTGAGTCCCGAGGAATTCAAAACAAAATCTGGTGTTTCACGTGAAACATTCGACCGGCTCAAACTTTATGCCGCGCTGCTCGTCAAGTGGCAGACCAAGATCAATCTGGTGGGGTCCGACACTTTGCCCGATTTGTGGTCGCGGCATTTCTTGGATTCAGCCCAGTTGTTTCCGTTGATCCCGACCACGGCCAAGCGGCTGGCGGATCTGGGGAGCGGGGCTGGTTTTCCTGGCTTGGTTCTGGCAGTGATGGGCGCGAGCGATGTTCATTTGGTGGAAAGCGATGCCCGCAAATGCGCTTTCCTCCGTGAGGCGGCGCGGGTAACCGGTACTCGGGTGACCATTCATAATAAAAGAATCGAACACGTCGCCCCGCTGATGGCCGATGTGGTGACGGCGCGGGCCTTGGCCCCTCTGGAAAAATTGCTGGATTGGGCCTCTCCCCATTTGGCCGAAGGCGGAGAATGTCTGTTCTTGAAGGGCAGGGGAGCGGATGACGAATTGACCGCAACTGCGAAAGAATGGAATATCAGCCTCCGTCGGATTCCCTCCGTGACCGATCCGGCCGGTCTTGTCCTTCAGCTTCGAGAGGTATGCCGTGGCCGAGCACAGCCCTAAGAGCGCGCGCATTATTGCCGTCGCCAACCAGAAAGGCGGTGTGGGTAAGACCACCACGGCCATCAATCTGGCGACGGCCATGGCGGCAACGAAGAAAAGCGTGCTGATCCTCGATCTTGATCCCCAGGGCAATGCCAGCACCGGCCTGGGGGTTGACCGCAATCAGCGCGAGGTCAATTCCTATCATGTGATGATCGGCGAGGCCGGGTTGAGCGAGGCGGTGATCGCCACGGCGATTCCGGGTCTGCATCTGGTCCCGTCGGGTGTTGATCTATCGGGAGCCGAGATCGAGCTGGTGACGTTCGAGCGGCGTGAACATCGTCTGGCTGAATCCCTGGCCGGGGCTCTGGACGCCTATGATTATGTGTTGATTGATTGCCCGCCCAGTTTGAACCTGCTGACGCTCAACGCCTTGGTGGCGGCTCATGCGGTTCTGGTGCCGCTGCAATGCGAGTTCTTCGCCCTGGAAGGCATCAGCCACCTGATTAAGACCATTGAACGGGTGCGCCAGGCCTTCAATCCGCGTCTGGACTTGCAGGGCATCATTCTCACCATGTTCGACAAGCGCAATAATCTGTCGGAACAGGTGGCTGCCGATGTCCGCGATTATTTCGGCGACAAGGTTTACAAGACGGTGATCCCGCGTAATGTGCGGGTGTCCGAGGCTCCCAGCCACGGCAAGCCGGTGCTGCTCTATGATATGAAGTGCAGTGGGGCCGAAGCCTATATCCAGCTGGCTTCGGAAGTGTTGAAGCGTGAGCGCGAACTGAAGGCGTAAAGACAGTGGCTGAAGAAAAGAAAAAGGGCCTGGGGCGCGGTCTATCCGCTTTGTTGGGCGATCATGCGGCTTCGGCTATCGCTGCGGTCAGTAACGCGGTGGCGGCGGGACCCGAAGGGGCTGCGGCGATTAAAGGCTTGCGGAGC
>JAYTWE010000038.1:0-2582 GCA_043744055.1 Magnetospirillum sp. | reverse complement strand
CCGGCCAAGCCGGTGGGGCAGCGGTTGAGCGATCTGCGACAGGTCAGGACCGGGAAGAAACTGGATGCGGCCAGAAGCTATGTGGTCAGCGGCTGGGCCGGGTCGATGGTATAGCTGAGACCACCTACTCGAACCATATCGCCGCCCTGCTGATAATAGGGATCGGGATGCAGCAGATTGTCGGCCACGTCCTCCAGAATGTCCTTCAGCATGGCCCCGGTCATCTCGGAGCGGTAGGCGCTGGGATAGGTGATGGCGGTCTGATTGAACACGTCCTCGACGGTGATGTCTTGCCCCGGCAGAACGGAAGAGCCCCAGCGGAAGCCCGGCGACAGCGCGATCTCGGCATCGCGTTCGTGCAAGAGCGCGTCACAGATCAGGTCGTCGAATGTGCCGTTGAAATTGCCGCGCCGATACAGCAGCCCCTTGGTCCGCCCCACCACCCGGCCCAGCTCGGCTTCGTGGGGCTTGCGGATACGCTCGATCAAGGCCGCCATCTCGGGATCGGGGCGGATCGCATCGAAAAAAATAGGAATCAGCCGGAAGGAATGGGCCACCACCCGCTTATCCTTGACCTCCAAATCCAGGCGGGCGAGGAACTTACCATGGGAGCCCGACGCCACCAGCAATGTGTCGCCCACCCGGATGGTCTCGGGAATGGCGTCATGAGTATGGCCAGTCAGAATTACGTCGATGCCTTTATCCCGTGACGCCATTTTGCGATCCACGTCAAAGCCGTTATGGCTGGCGACCACCACCAGATCAGCCCCTTTGGCGCGAGCCTCGGTGACTCGCTTTTGCATTTCCTCCTCACGGATGCCAAAGCTCCACTTGGGCATCATCCAGCTCGGATTGGCGACGGGCGTATAGGGGAAAGCCTGACCGATCACCGCCACAGTGATTCCGCCACGTTCGAACATCGCGGTATGGGCAAAGGCGTCCTCTTCCCATTCCTTGTCCTTCACATTGCCGCACAGGAAGGGGAATTTCAGCTTCTCCACCAATTCCTTGACCCGCGCCTCGCCATAGGTGAACTCCCAATGGGCGGTCATGGCCTCGACACCCAACAGGTTCATGGCGTCCACCATATCTTCGCCACCGGTCTGCAACGAGGTATAGGAGCCCTGCCAGGTGTCGCCGGAATCCAGCAACAAGGTCTTGCCCGGCCGCTCGGCGCGGATGGCCTTAATCAAGGTGGCCATGCGGTCGAGCCCGCCAATCTTGCCGTAGGTCTTGCCCAGCTGAGAGAAGTCGTCCGAGGTCATGGCATAGGCTTGCGGCCCGCCGCCCTTCAGCCCGAAGCGCCGCAGGAAATCCTTGCCGGTCAGATGGGGCGGCAGCCCCTTGGCCGTGCCGACACCCAGATTAACCGAGGGTTCACGGAAATACAGCGGCTTCAACTGGGCGTGAATATCGGTGAAAGCCAGCAAGGTCACCTGCCCCACCGGATTGAAGGCCAGCAAAGAATCCTGGGTGAGGGTCTGCCCTGCCGCGGCCTGCCCCAAAGGGGCACCCGTCATGGCGGCGGCGGCGGCGGCCACCTGAAGGAAATCACGACGGGTGAGCATGGTGCTTAACCTCCTTGAACGTGCGGCGCGGCGCAGCGCCCCCACCCCAGCCCTCCCCCGGCAGAGCCGGGGGAGGGAGACCTGACTTAACGGCTTCACCTGCTTCACCGGAGGGAGGCCCGTCTTAACGGCTTCACCGGGGGGAGGCCCGACTTAAACTCCTCCCCTCGGCTTCCGCCGGGGGGAGGTTGGGAGGGGGGCGCTAAAACTACTTACGCACAGACGGCGTCTCCACCTGAAGTCCCTGCGCCCGCCAGGCCAGATACAGTTCCAGATCTACGTATTCGCGCGAGCCCAGCGCGAACGGCTCGGCACGGATTTCCTCGTTGCAGCCCGCCAAACGGCGATGCAGCGAGCCCAGCTTCTGCCATTTCAGGCGATAGGTGGGAAAACCGTTGGCCATACCCTGGGACAGCAATTCGGTGCGCAGATGGTTGCCCCAATTGTCTTCGTGACAATGCTTGCACGCCAAGTCGTTCATACCGCGACGCTCGTAGTAGAACCTCCGCCCGTTCTCGAAATACGATACGGCGGGGCCATCCACCTGGACCTGCAACGGCATCCCGCGCGATTGCATTTTAACGAAAGTGGTCATGGCCAGCAGCGGCTCTGATTCATACTTCCACGGCGTCGCCGCCATGTGCTTTTCGCGGCACAGATTGATGCGCTGTTCCAGATTGATCACCGTCCCCGCATGGACATCGAATTTGGGATAGGCAGCGCCAACCCCCTTCATATTGTCCTCGGCCTTGCCATGGCAGGACGCGCAAGAGCGGCTGGCCTTACCATCGGCCTTGGTCCACAGCACCTCGCCCTTCTCCACCCAGAGCGAAGCCGGGTTCATGAAGTCGTCGTCTTGCATGGCCCGAGTCTCGGGTTCAGCGAAGGTGTAGCCCGATCGCTTCTCTCCGGCCATATAGCGCTGCATGGCCGGGTCCTTGGGATCGAAAGGCGGGTCGGCCCAGGCCGACGCGGCCAGCCCCGCGAACAGAAGGGTCAGGAGAATGGAGCCGG
>JAYTWE010000037.1:0-5386 GCA_043744055.1 Magnetospirillum sp. | reverse complement strand
ACCGAATCAGGCGAGCGTCTGGTCGGTCAGCCCGCCAAGCGTCAGGCGGTGACCAACCCCACCAGCACCTTGTTCGCCATCAAGCGCCTGATCGGCCGTCGCTTCGACGATCCCATCACCAAGAAGGACATGGCCCTGGTCCCCTACCACATCGTGGCGGGCGATAATGGCGATGCCTGGGTCGAGGCTCGTGATGCCAAGTACAGCCCCAGCCAAGTGTCCGCCTTCATTTTGGGCAAGATGAAGGAAACCGCCGAAGCGTATCTGGGCGAGAAGGTGACCCAGGCGGTCATCACCGTCCCGGCCTATTTCAACGACGCCCAGCGTCAGGCCACTAAGGATGCCGGGCGCATCGCCGGTCTGGAAGTGCTGCGCATCATCAACGAGCCGACCGCAGCCGCCCTGGCCTATGGCCTGGAGAAGAAATCCGCGGGCACCATCGCTGTTTACGACTTGGGCGGCGGCACCTTCGACGTGTCAGTGCTGGAAATCGGCGACGGCGTGTTCGAGGTGAAGTCCACCAACGGCGACACCTTCTTGGGTGGTGAAGACTTCGACGCCCGCATCATGGATTATCTGGCCGACGAGTTCAAAAAAGAGCAGGGCATCGACCTGCGGAAGGATCGTCTGGCCCTTCAGCGCCTGAAGGAAGCGGCGGAAAAGGCCAAGATCGAACTGTCCTCGGCCATGCAGACCGAAGTCAATCTGCCCTTCATCACCGCCGATGCCGCCGGTCCCAAGCATCTCAACATCAAGCTGACCCGCGCCAAGCTGGAAGCCCTGGTGGAAGATCTGGTCGCCCGCACCATCGAGCCCTGCAAAGCGGCCCTGAAGGACGCTGGCGTCAAGGCCAGCGAGATCGACGAAGTCATCTTGGTGGGCGGCATGACCCGCATGCCCAAGATCCAGGAAGTGGTGAAGGAATTCTTCGGCCGCGAGCCCCATAAGGGCGTCAACCCTGACGAAGTGGTCGCCATCGGCGCCGCCATTCAGGGCGGCGTCCTGAAGGGCGAGGTCAAGGACGTCTTGCTGCTGGACGTGACCCCGCTATCCCTGGGCATCGAGACCTTGGGCGGCGTGTTCACCCGTCTGATCGACCGCAACACCACCATCCCCACCCGCAAGAGCCAGGTGTTCTCCACCGCCGAGGACAACCAGACCGCCGTGACCATCCGCGTCTTCCAGGGCGAACGCGAAATGGCCGCCGACAACAAGGTGCTGGGTCAGTTCGATCTGGTCGGTATTCCGCCCGCCCCGCGCGGCGTGCCCCAGGTGGAAGTGACCTTCGACATCGACGCCAACGGCCTGGTCAATGTTCAGGCCAAGGACAAGGCCACCGGCAAGGAACAGCAAATCCGCATCCAGGCTTCCGGCGGTCTGTCGGACAGCGATATCGAGCGCATGGTCAAGGAAGCCGAATCTCACGCCTCCGACGACCGCAAGCGCAAGGATCTGGTGGAAGCCCGCAACCACGCCGATGGCCTGGCCCACTCCACGGAAAAGAGCCTGAAGGAATTCGGCGATAAGGCTCCTGGCGACGTGAAGGCCGAGATCGAGCGCGATCTGGCCGCCTTGAAGGTCGCCATGGAAGCCGATGACGTCGAAGCCATCAAGGCCAAGACCGAAGCGCTGATGCAGTCTTCCATGAAGCTGGGTGAAGCCATGTACAAGGCCCAGGAAGCGGCTGGCGGAGCCGAAGGTGCCCAGCCAGGTGCAGGGGCCGGGGCCGCTCATGACGATAAGGTTGTCGATGCCGACTTCGAGGAAGTCGATGGCGACAAGAAGAGCAAGTAAGACTGTTTGTTGATCCAGGTACCGGCGGCGGGAAACCGCCGCCGGCTCCATTTGGGATGCGGGACGTATGAGCAAGCAGGATTATTACGAACTTCTGGGCTGTGAACGCGGCGCAACCGCCGACGAGATCAAGAAAGCCTATCGCAAGATGGCCATGCAATATCACCCGGATCGCAATCCGGGCGATGCGGCGGCCGAGCAGAAGTTCAAGGAAATCACCGAAGCCTATGACGTCATGAAGGACGAGCAGAAGCGCGCGGCCTATGACCGCTTCGGCCACGCCGCTTTTGAACAGGGCGGCGGTGGCGGTGGATTCGGCGGCGGCGGATTCGGTGAAGGCGGCGGCTTTGCCGATTTCTTCGATGAGATCTTCGGAGGCAGCCGACGCGGCCCATCCTCCGGTCGCGGCGCCGATCTACGCTACAATATGGAAATTTCGCTGGAAGACGCCTATTCCGGCAAGTCCACCACGGTCAAGATTCCCACCTCGGCCGCTTGCGGCGACTGCAAGGGCACCGGCGGCAAGGACGGTTCGCAGCCGGTCACCTGCTCGGCCTGTCATGGTCATGGCAAGGTGCGCAGTCAGCAGGGTTTCTTTACCATCGAACGGACCTGCCCCACCTGTCAGGGCATGGGCAAGATCATTAAAGACCCCTGTCGCAGCTGCGGCGGAACCGGTCGCACCCGCAAGGAAAAGACCCTGTCGGTCACCATCCCCGCCGGTGTGGAGGAAGGCACCCGCATCCGCCTGTCCGGCGAAGGTGAAATGGGCATGCGCGGCGCTCCGGCGGGCGATCTTTATATTTTCCTGTCCATTCAGGCGCATCGCATCTTCCAGCGCGACGGCGCCAATATCTTCTGCCGGGTGCCGATTCCCATGACCACGGCGACCTTGGGCGGGTCCATCGAGGTCCCGACCATCGACGGCGGCAAAGCCAAAGTCACCATCCCCGAAGGAACCCAGAGCGGCCATCAGTTCCGTTTGCGCTCCAAGGGAATGAGCGTGCTGCGAAGCCCTGCACGAGGCGATATGTTCATCCAGGCCATGGTGGAAACTCCGGTCAATCTGACCAAGCGTCAGGTCGAGCTGTTGAAGGAGTTCGACAAAAATGGTGAAGGTGAAAAAGCCAAAAACTCACCGGAAAGCCACGGCTTCTTCGCCAAGGTGAAGGAATTGTGGGACGACCTTAAGGAAAGCTGATCGGGCACCGGAGCATGAGTCCGCCGCGTTCACGGCGGACATCCAGCCCGGCGGCCTTGGCCAGGGCTTCGACCCTGCCCCCCAGCTTGAGGCCAAAGCGGCGACGCAGGTGATCGCCGACACCTCCGGCAGACGTCCAGTCCTCCCCTGCAACTTCTTGCACCACCAGATGCAGCAATTGCGGATGGGTTAGGTCGCGATGGCGTTCCGCCGTCAGACCGGCGGCCAAAGCGCGGGCGACATCAGCATCAAAACCTTTATCGTTAGAGGCGATGGCGATCAGGTCCGGGCGCTCCGCTGCCGCGATTAATTCATCCACCCTGCGCGCCATGGCCTGATCGGCGGCCTGTGATGGCGCATCCTCGGCAATGACGGTCTCGGCCGTTATGGTCATCCCTGCCTGGATCAGGGCGGTCCGCCACGGCGCCATCAGACGTTCACGACCGAATATTTCGACCCGGTGAAACCCAGCCCAGCGTCGAACAGTCTGAATCTGGTGGTCCGATGACAGATTTTCACAATCTATAAGAGATATTAATGTCATTGCGTGATCGCACCCAGCGCTCTCGGTTGCCGCGCCATCCAGCGCTCTTCCTTTACGTGTCTTTTTTATCGATATGGCTCATTGATAGTAACGATGAGCCCCCCTATCTTATCCGCCTTCTCGGATCACTTCACTCCACAGAGGCGAACATGCACAAATCCATTAGCGACATCATCAGCGGCACGGTCGTGGTCAGCGTTAAACCCTCCGATTCTGTCCGTCAGGCGGCACAGGCCATGTACGAGATGGATGTGGGAGCCGTGGCGGTGGTCGAGGGCGGCCGGTTGTGTGGCATCTTCACGGAACGCGACGCACTTCGATTTTTCGCCACGACCAGAAGGAATCCCTACACCATCAATGTCGAGGTTGTCATGACGCGCAACCCCGTCACCATAGCCGCCGACACAACCACCGATGAGGCAAGAAACATCATGATCTCCAATGGGTTCCGACACCTCCCCGTTTTGCAAGATGACACTGTGGTCGGAATGGTGTCGCTGCGCGGACTGGAAATGGATTCGAAATGGCTGGGGTGAAACTCAATGACGCCCCTTCTCCTTTCAGCCCGGTTCATATAACCTCTGTCCTACTGGGTAGAGATAATAGCCCTGTCGTGGTATGCAAGCAGCCCTTGGCAATACCGGTGGAGTACGAATGTTTAAACGCAAGGCCATCGACGCTCAGGTCGGCGACGTATTCTGCAAGGCTCATGACACCAAGAAAAATCTCTGGGTGGTCGAGAAGTTGTTCGAACATGTGGACGGCATCATGCACGCGCGGCTGTTCAACAAAAATCAGCCGAAGACCATGATTACCGTATCCGCTTCGACGCTGATCGACGCAGACTTCTTCCAGCGGGCTCCGGTTTCGCCCCAGGCGGATTAATCTTTAATCATGGCGGTAAAATAGCCCTGATCGGCGCCTAGGTTACCACCGTCGGCGGCTGGAACGGGTTGCCTTGAACCAGGACAATGGCAGCGGTGGGCGCGGCGGCGGCGGCAAAGATCGCAACCGCCAGAATTTCCGCCCGCGCCTGATCCACATGAACCATGGCGATAGAAATCATGGTCAGAAAGCCAAGCCCTGCCATCCCCAGCCATTTCAGCGGATTGACATGAGTGCGGCTGAGGGCGATGCGTAAACCTCTGGCGGCACGGACCTGGGTGACCTGGGACAACATCAGTGAATGAGCCCCCGCCGGAGTGACGGCGGCGATATCATTCCCCGATGCCAGGGCCAACAGCGCATCCAACTGATCCGAAGCTTCCTTGCTGCTCAGACGCTTGGCCAGTAACGGCCACTCCTCGTCCACGGTGATTCTGGCGTAATCCTCTACTGCCCGTTCCAACGCCTTGCGGGACGGAGCGGGCAGATGCATCGCCAAAGCCTTGATGCTGCGCAGCGCGTCGGCTTCCTGATGTACGGCATTCAAGGCGCGGTCATGGGCATTCCAGGTATCATTGGCGAGAAAAGCCAAGGTCAAGGCGAACAGCACCCCCACCACTCCCAGAAAAGGCGGAGACACGCCACGATACGTCTTGATCTCGGCAACCCAGGGAGAGCGAAGCGTGATCCACAACAAGAACCATGCGGCGAGAATGGTGCCCAGCAGAGCCACCATGGCATAAAAATAGTGGTCGTAGGCCCCGAGATCCATCGGCTCGCTTCCCATATGAAGAGAACCATCATTTCACCCCAGCCTGACGGTAAACTCTAGAGCGTTTTTCAATCACATTGAATCACGCTCGTTAGGTTCTGTTGACAATAAGGATTCCCAAACTGGCTCTGATGTGATTCAAGATTCTGGCTGGGGCAGGAGGCCAGCTATGGATGGCGAAACGGGAACT
>JAYTWE010000036.1:0-2816 GCA_043744055.1 Magnetospirillum sp. | reverse complement strand
CCAACCCTCCCCCAGCAAAGCTGGGGGAGGGGGAAGTCCAGAATATCAACGCCCTCCCGTTGAGAGCGCACCGCTTATGCGACGGAAGCCTGGCGAACGGAGTGAGCGCCAGCGTTTGAAGCAAAACCAAACAGACTCTACTCAGCCTTGCCATTCCGCGGCAACAGGTGTAAATGACCCGTTCCGCGCGGCACCCCTGGAGGCCGCGCTTGTATGTGTTTGTCAGGAGAACACCATGTCTGAAGCTATCACCATCGCCGCCGAGCTGCGCGATCGGAGCGGAAAGGGGGCCGCCCGTGCCACTCGTCGCGCCGGTTTCGTTCCCGGAGTTATTTACGGCGAGAAGCAGGCCCCCGTCTGCATTCAGATCGATCCCCGCATCCTGTGGGCTCAGATCACCAAGTCGGGCTTCTTCACCCAGCTGTTCAGCGTCGATCTCGGCAAGGACGGCAAGCATGTCTGCCTCGCTCGCGATGTACAGATGAACAAAGTGACCGACAAGCCGATCCATGTGGACTTCATGCGCGTTTCGGCCGATCACGCCATCCATGTGAAGGTTCCGGTTCACTTCACCAACGAAGCCAAGTCCCCGGGGATCAAGAAGGGCGGCGTGGTTAATGTCGAGCTGCATGAAATCGACGTCACCTGCAACCCGAACAATATCCCGCACGAATTCGTCATCGACTTGGCCGGTTTTGAAATCGGCCAGTCGGTTCACCTGAAAGATCTGGTCCTCCCGGCCGGTGTGAAGATCCATCACATGGCGCCCGAGGCCACCGTGGCTTCCATCGCGGCTCCGACTGTGGCTCGCGCTGGTACCGAAGACGCGGCCGAGGTCGCTGGCTGATATGCTTCTGGTGGTGGGACTGGGCAATCCCGGACCCGAATACGCCAGAAACCGGCATAATATCGGCTTCATGGCGGCGGACGAACTCGTCCGCCGCCATTCCTTTTCTTCGTGGAAGTCCAAGTTCCAGGGCCAAATCGCCGAAGGAACCATTGCCGGCGACAAGGTTCTTGTCTTGAAACCCATGACCTATATGAACCTGTCCGGCCAATCGGTCGGCGCGGCGGCACGCTTCCTCAAGATTGCCACGGACGACATCGTCGTTCTGCATGACGAGCTGGACATTGCCCCCGGTCGCTTGAAGGTCAAGCGGGGCGGCGGAGCTGGCGGTCACAACGGGCTGAAGAGCATCGATTCCCATCTGGGACAGACCTACCGCCGCATCCGTCTCGGCATCGGCCATCCCGGCGACAAAGCCCTGGTCTCGGGGTATGTGCTGGACGATTTCGCCAAGGCCGACGAGACGTGGATTTCCCCGCTCCTAAGCGCCGTGGCGGATACATTCCCCATGCTGGCCGAAGGCGATGATGTGGGCTTCATGACCCGTGTCGCTCATCTGACCGCACCTCCAAAACCTCCGAAAACAGAGAAACCAGCCGATCCGCCCATTCTCACGGTCTCGGCACAAACCAATTCTCCCCAGCCCGCCTCTGGCGGCTCACTGGCCGACGCCCTGCGGGCGGCCATGACCAAGATCATCAGGAAGGATTAAGTCCCATGGGTTTCAATTGCGGCATCGTCGGCCTTCCCAATGTGGGCAAAAGCACCTTGTTCAATGCCCTGACCTCCACGGCGGCGGCCCAGGCGGCCAATTACCCTTTTTGCACCATCGAACCCAATATCGGTCGGGTGGCGGTGCCTGATACCCGGCTGGACAGGCTGGTGGTCATCGGCAAGAGCCAGAAAGAAATCCCCACCCAGCTGGAATTCGTCGATATCGCCGGTCTGGTCCGGGGAGCGTCCAAGGGCGAGGGTCTGGGCAATCAGTTCCTCGCCAATATCCGCGAAGTGGATGCCATCGTCCATGTGCTGCGCTGCTTCGAAGATGACGACATCACCCATGTGGAAGGAACCGTCGATCCGGTGCGTGATGCCGAGACCATCGAGACCGAGTTGATGCTGGCCGATCTGGATTCCTTAGAGCGCCGCATCCTCCCCTTGGAGAAGAAAGCCAAGAACGGCGACAAGGATGCCAAGGCTCAGGTCGACGTCATGACCCCGCTGCTGGCAGCCTTGCGTGAAGGCAAACCCGCCCGCACCGTCGCCTTGGACTCAGAAGACGAGCGCCGCATCATGCGCACCTTGGGCCTGATGACCTCCAAGCCGGTGGTCTATGCCTGCAACGTGGACGAAGCCAGCGCCGCCACCGGCAATGAATTCTCCGAACGGGTCGCCAAGTTCGCCGCCGCCGAGGGCAATAGCCATGTGGTGATCTCGGCCGCCATCGAATCCGAAGTGGCGCAGCTGACCTCGGAAGACGAACGCAAGGAGTTTCTCGAAACCCTGGGCCTGGAAGAAACCGGCCTGACCCGCGTCATCCGCGCCGGGTATGAGCTGCTCCACCTCATCACCTTCTTCACCGTCGGCCCCAAGGAAGCCCGCGCCTGGACTCTGCAAAAGGGCTGCAAGGCACCCCAGGCGGCTGGCGTTATTCATACGGATTTCGAGCGCGGCTTCATCCGCGCCGAAACCATCGCCTATGACGACTTCATCGCCTGTTCCGGTGAAGCCGGAGCCAAGGAAGCAGGAAAGATGCGGCTGGAAGGCAAGGAATACGTCGTCCAGGACGGCGATATCTTCCACTTCCTGTTCAACGTGTAATGGGATTGTAGAGCCCTCCCCCAGCTTGCTGGGTGAGGGCTCTACACCAGCGCAGCTACACTCAGCCAGAGACCACCCAACAGGTGAATGCCCAGAGTGATCCGAATGGCGGCCAGTTGAGACCCACGCCCGCCCATCATCAGCGGAG